>JAAZIG010000039.1 GCA_012510325.1 Bacillota bacterium | reverse complement strand
CTGAATCATTTCCCCTGCGGGACGACACTGCTGACGATCTACCGGGAGACGCGCAGTTTTAAATGGACTGCCGCTGCTTTTCTGATCCCCACCGTGACCGGGATCATCATCTGTTTTCTGGTGGCCCAGTCGGTCCGGTTCCTGGGCTTGGTCTAGCCCTCCCGAAAGAGCTGCTGGTAGGGTTTCTCCTGCTTTCGTGGAATAGTTCAACGAGACGCAGTAGCAGATTCGTTTTTCAGGGAGGCTGGTGGAGACTGTGAATTGGTTTAGGGAAAAGATTAAGAGCCGGCCGGGCTTGAACCTGGCGGCGATGCTGCGCCGGGCGGAACCGTCGCCGGAAGGCGGCGCTGAAAGCGGAGCGGACGGAGTGCCCCTGGTCATCGTCTGCCACGGTTTCACCGGGAGCAAGGAGGGCGGCGGCGGAGCCGTGGCCATGGCCGATGGGCTGGCCGGACGCGGTTTCGACACCCTGCTCTTCGATTTCACCGGCTGCGGTGAGAGCGGGGGGCTCTGGGAAGAGATTACGCTGTCAAGGCAGGTGGAAGATCTCGGCGCCGCAGTCAGGTGGGCCCGGGAGCGGGGCTACGAGCGGATCATCCTCAACGGCCGCAGTTTTGGCGGAGCCACGGTGCTGGCTTATGCCGCCGGCGATCGGCAGATTGCCGCCGTCTGTACCTGGGCGGCGGTGGCCCGGCCGCGGCAGCTTTTCAGCGGATTTGCTGAAATGGACACTGAGCGGCACGGCCCGGCAGGCGGCAAGATCTTGCTAAACGACGGCTCCGGCTCGCTCTGTCTGCAAAGGCAGTTCTTTGAGGATCTGCAAAGCTACGATCTGGCGGGCTGTGCCGCGCGGATTTCGCCCCGCCCTCTTCTGCTGATCCACGGCAGCGCCGATGAGGTGGTCCCTGTTGCCGCGGCGCAGCTGCTCTTTGATGCTGCCGGCGAGCCGAAGCAGCTGGCCCTGATCGAGGGGGCCGACCACCGCTTCAGCGATCACCGGAAGCAGGTCTGGGAACTGTTTTTCAACTGGCTCGAAAGGGACAGCGGGTGTATCCCAAAGGGTTGATTGGGGATGCCACCCGGTCCGGAGGGCACCCTACAGGCACACAGGAAAAACAATGAAGGGCCAAATATCGCCTATGTTGACCAAATAAAATGGCTGGGGCGGTAGGATTCGAACCTACGATGCGGGATCCAAAGTCCCGTGCCTTGCCGCTTGGCTACACCCCAGCACAGATCTAAAATGGGGTGAGTGATGGGATTCGAACCCACGACCTCCAGGGCCACAACCTGGCGCTCTAACCAACTGAGCTACACCCACCGCGCGAAGCTAATTTTAACATGAGCCCGGCGAAAAGTCAACGCGCCGGGGCTGCTTTTGATGCGTCTGCCTCCGTCGTAGCGGAGTACGGGGTGCTTGCCGGAATGGGGGCGGCGCCCGGTTGCATGTTGATCGATTAAATGGCAATAAGATCGGCGCCTTCCGGCTAAAATAGGAGCAGGTCATGGAGAATGCTTGGGCGTGAGGAGGGCAGCAGTTGAACAGATTGCCGGTGATCTTGCCCGAGGAAAGCGCTCCGGAGAGCTGTCGCCATTGCCGGCGGTGTGAGCTCAGCGGCCACGGGAGCAGGATGATCTGGGGGGAGGGGTGTCCGGCTGCCTCCACCTTCGTTGTTCTCGACAATCCGGGAGCGAGGGAGGACCGCGAGGGGCGCCCTTTTCTATGCGGGACCAGGGAGACGCTGCAACAGGCGGCTTACGAGGCGGGGTTTGAACCCGGCTCTTTCTATGTGAGCTATCTGCTGAAATGCAGGCCGCGCAGGGCCTATGACAAACCCGGGGCCAGGGCGATCTGCATCTCCTACCTCTGGGAGCAGTTGAAGAGGGCACACCCTGCTTGTGTAATTTGTCTGGGGGATGTAGTCTGCCAGTCATTTTTCGGGGATCCGGAAGCGGCCGTAAAAAAGCTTCGCGGCAGGGTGCATTCGGTTAAGGGTTATTCTGTTGTTGCCTCCTACCATCCGCTGGCGGTAAGAAGAAGGCCGGTGCTCTACCGGCATTTTTTAGAGGACTGGCAACGGGCTTTCCGCGAGTTGAAGAAACCCCGTTGTCGGTAATTTAGGCAACCGGCAAGAAGGCTTCTGCTCGACCCTGCGGGGTATTTTTGGATTGAGCACGGCTCTTTCATGGTGTCGGTAACTCCGGTGGTGGCGTTCATCTGCCCGGCCGTCCGGCCGGCAGGGCAAGAAGAGGTGTTGCCGAAAAGAGGGTAAGACGGTATAATTTAGGCAGATGTTTCCCTGACTAACCAATCAAGAGAAGCGCGGATCTGGTTGTGGCAATTTTCCCTCGATTGTGCCACAGCAAAGTTCCATGGAGGGGGGATCAGATGTAAGGTGCGGGGACAGGTGCAATTAACGGGAAGTTTCTGTTTGCCTGTATTGCACCCTGTTTGATCTTTATGAGGCATTGTCTTGGATTACCGGCACTGGCAACACTGATGGTATTGACTACCACCGTAGCAGATGTGCTACATACCAAACTTGGAAGAATGATCGGTCTTAAAGGAGGCTAACATGAAGGCTCAGCGAAGATTGAGAACTGGTTCAATTTTGCTCATCTTATTGTTGGGGATTTTACTAACGGCATCAGCGGTTACCGCGACTGCTCCGGCGGCGATCTATGTGGCGCCTACGGGCAATGATGTGACGGGAGACGGCACTGCGGCCAACCCCTACGAAACTTTTGCCAAGGCTGTCGCCGAGGTGGATAGCGGCGGTATCATCCGCGCGTTAGCGGGCGCTTACAGTGAAAACATCGTGCTGAACAAATCGGTTTCGCTGGTCGGTGAAGGTGCCGCTAAAACGAAAGTGGAGTGCTGCTGCGGTTTCTGCATCGAAATTACCAAAGCTGCCTCGAACGTAACTATCGAGGGTTTTACCATCAGCGGCGGCGGCAGCGCCATCGTGGCGGTGGATGAAGGTGAAAAGCTGACCGTGGTGATCAAGGATAATGTGATCGAGGAAAACGCTGCAGGTGGGATCCTGCTTGCCGCGAAGAAGAGCATCAACGCCACTATCACCGGCAACAAGATCGATGAAAATGGCTGCGCTAATGACAAAGAATTTGGCGGAGCCATCCGGATGTGGTTAGATGAAGGCGGCGAGCTGATCAAGGCGGTCATCAAGAATAACGAGATTGCCGGCAACGACGGCGGTGCCATCCGCCTGGGCTGGTGGAGCAGAGAATATACCGAGTCCTCCGGTGATATCGAAGCTGTCATCAGCGGCAACGAGATCTGGAACAACGAAGGCGGCGCCATTCGGGCGAAGGCCGTGGGTGCAGTGGAGATAGAGATTACAGACAACGATTTCCGCAATATCGAAGAGCGTGATTCCGGGGGGATTATCCGCCTGGGCTTCGGCTCCTGTTATGATGAGACGATCTCCGAAAAGCTGAGCGCCCTCATCGCGGACAACACCATCGACTGCGGTACGGCTGATGACGGCGTTTACTGCGGCGGGATCATCCGCGCCCTCGCCAAAACCACCGATATCAGCATTTTAAACAACAAGATCAAGGCCGGTTATTATGTCGGAGGGGTCGTCAGGATCGGTTTTGCCGACGAGTATGTTCTGGTGGCAGACGATGTCACCGCCGAAGTCAGCGGCAATGAGATCGATCTGCTGGCGAGAGACCTGGGCGGCGCTATTCGTCTCTACGCTGTCGAGACGATCGAGGCGAAGGTCAGCGATAACAGCATTAGGGGCACTGATGAAGACGGCGGGCTGCTGGAAGGCGGCGCCATTCGCATCGGCCGTTCCTGTTCCTCTCAAAATCATACCAAAAAGGTCACGGCAGAGATTACCGGCAACGTCATCGATCCTTTCAGAGGCGGCGGCGTCCGCGTCGTCGCTGCAGAAGAAATTGAGGCGATCATCAGCGGCAATGTCATCACCGGTTGCCGGGGCGGTGCCATTCGTGTCGGTTGGAATTGTTACTGCGACGATTGGGGTTGGGGTGGTAATACAACCGGCGTTCTTATGCTCAACGGCAATGGCGGCACCCCCGTTGCGGTGGCAACCCCTGTCGTCTACGCTGAAGTGAAGGATAATGTCCTTATCGGCAACTATGCTGTGGGCATCCATGTGGAGGGTGCCGAAAAGGTTGGCGGAAGCATTGCCGGCAATATCGTTCTCGATACCCAGGCGTGTGATCGGGAAGACGATTTGCGTTACAATCATCCCGGCATCTACGTGGGCAACAGCGACGTCACTGCCGTAGATCTTACGGTGACGGGCAACATAATCGCCGGCAATATCACCGGTCTGCTCAATGAGACGGCGGCGCAGCTGGATGCCACGGGCAACTGGTGGGGTGATCGGAGCGGCCCGACGCATGCGGATAACCCTGAAGGCAAGGGCGACAGCGTTGACGGGAACGTCATTTATGACCCCTGGTTCGACAAGGAAGAGGAGACTCTGGAAGTTGACGAGCTCGTCGCCGGCACGCCTGTCGAGGTTACGCTTGAAGGGATCTCATTTTACTTCACCCCGACACACGGGGGACGGGTTGTCTTCAGCGTGACGGAGTATACCGGCACCGTTCCAGGGGCTCCCGCAGGAGCAGATCCGGCGGGGATATACTACGAGATTGAAGCGCTCGGTTTAATGGGTGCTCCGGTGAGGATTGTTGTTCCCTACGATCCGGAAAAGCTTCCGGAGGGGATGGAGGAGAAAGAGCTGCGCCTTTACCGCTACCATGAGGGGATCTGGGAG
>JAAZIG010000301.1 GCA_012510325.1 Bacillota bacterium | reverse complement strand
GGTCTTCAACGTAGACAACTACACCGAATATCTTTCCATCCAGTGCGATTCGGCGCTGCGTGACATTGTGCGCCTCTATCCCTACGATGTTTCCGATCTTTCCGACGAGAACAACGAGAAGTCGCTCCGCGGCAGCAGCCAAGATGTGGCGGAGAAACTGCGCGAGGAGATCCAGGCGAAGGTGAATCTGGCCGGGCTGGAGATTATGGAAGCGAGGATTACCCACCTCTCCTACGCTCCGGAGATCGCCGCAGCAATGCTGCAGCGGCAGCAGGCCTCAGCGATCATAGATGCCAGGCAGATGATCGTCGAGGGAGCGGTGAGCATGGTGGAGATGGCCCTGACCAAGCTCAACGAAAACGATATTGTCGAGCTGGATGAAGAGCGCAAGGCGGCCATGGTTAGCAATCTGCTGGTGATTCTCTGCGGAAACAGGGACGCCCAACCTGTGGTCAACAGCGGTTCCCTGTACTGAGTTGAACAATGAATAGAAAAGGGACATCGATAGATGGCCGGGAAAAATGAAAAAAAACAGCTGTTGCTGCGGATATCATCGTCCCTCTGGAGGGAGCTGGCGGCCTGGGCGGAAGATGATTTCCGCTCCATAAACGGGCAGATCGAATACCTGCTCACCGAATGCGTCAGGCAGCGCAAAAAGGGGAAGCGGTCGGGATAAAACAGCTTTCCCGGCGTAGTTATGCGAATTTTGGGTACGTTCAAGGGAAGGGAGACAAGTGAAATGGATTTTGGTGAGGTGATGGCTCTCCTGTTGAAGCTGTGGCCCCTGGTTTTGCTGCAGTTTGCCCTGATGATCTGGGCGCTGGTCGATCTGCTGCGCCGCCGCAGCACGCGCACTCTCTCCGTACCGCTCTGGGCTGTGCTGATCATCATTGTAAACTTTTTTGGCCCCATCGCCTACTTTCTTTTCGGGAGGGTGGAGCAGTGAGGGCCATCGAGATTCGGGATCTGCAGAAAAGCTTTCGCGGGCACCGGGCCCTGCAGGGGATCTCCCTGGAGGTATCCCCGGGGGCGGTCTACGGTTTTTTAGGGCCCAACGGGGCCGGGAAGACGACGGCGATCAAGATCCTGATGGGGCTGCTCCAACCCTCCGCCGGAAACGCCGCCCTGTTGGGGGAAGCGGTGCGTCCCGGCCTCTCCCTGGAGCTGAAAAGGAAGATCGGCTATCTTCCCGAAGAGCCGGCCTTTCCGGAGGCTCTCACCGGCGGTGAGGTGCTCGATTTCGTCGGGGCGGCCAATGGGATCCCTCAGGAAGTGCGGCGGGCCCGCAGCGAGGGGCTCCTCGAGCGCTTCGCTCTCGGTGCGGCGGCGAAGCGCCGCGTGGCCGGCTACTCCCGGGGAATGAAGCAGCGTCTCGGACTGGCCTGCGTGCTGCTGCCGCAGCCGGCGCTTTACATACTCGACGAACCGGTCTCCGCCCTCGATCCCGTGGGCCGGCTGGAGATACTGGAGCTGCTCGCTTCGCTGCGGGGCGCGGCCACCGTCTTCTTCTCCAGCCATGTGCTGGCCGATGTGGAAAGGATCTGCGATCATGTGGCCGTGCTTCACCGGGGGAAGCTGCTGCTGCAGTCATCGCTGCAGGACCTGCTGAAGCGGTACCGGCTGCCCCGCTACCGGATCAGCTTTCGCGAAGGGGTGCCCGGGACTCTCGCCGGCGAGCTGCGAAGCCGGCCCTGGGTCCAAAAGGTGGAGCTTGTCCCCGGCGGCCTCGCCGTGGAGGCGGCACCGGGAGAGCTGGCTGCGATGGAGGAGCAGCTGCTGCCGCTGCTGGCGGGCTGCGGTGCGGTGGTCACCGCCTACGAGCGGGAGCATGAGGATCTCGAAAGAATCTTTTTAAAGCTGCTTCGCCAGGCGGGCTATGGCGAAACTGAAGGGGGTGCCGCTGATGAGAGCGCTCTTCATTAAGGATCTGCGGCAGCTCTGGCGCACTTTCCGGCTGCCGGCAATGCTGCTGGCGGGGCTTTTTTTCGCCATTCTGGATCCCCTCGGGGCAAAGTTCATGCCCCAGATCATGGAGCAGCTGATGAGCGGCGCCGAGGGGATCACCATCGTCATGCCGGAGCTGGGCCCGGCGGATGCACTGAGCAGCTTTTTGGGCAAAAATCTTTCGCAGACGGGCGCTTTCATCATTATCCTGATAGCGATGGGGGCGGTGGCGGCGGAGCGGGAAAAGGGTGTCAGCGCCTGGGTGCTCACTTTGCCGGTGGGCCGGCTACCCTATTTCTGGTCCAAATTCGCCGCTTACTCCGTCGGGGTTGTGCTGACGGTGGCTTCGGGAACGCTCCTGGCGGCGCTTTACACCACTTCGCTCATGGGCGCACCGCCGGTGGGGGCAACGGTCTGGAGCGCCCTGTTCATGGTGCTCTATCTGGAGCTCATCCTGGCGATCACGATCAGCGCCTCGGCGCTGCTGCGCGGGCAGCTTGCCGCCGGCGGGGTTGCTTTCGCTGTCCTGCTCCTGCTCTGGCTGCCGCAGCTACTTCTCGAGGGGACGGCGGCGGGAAAATATATGCCGTACCGGCTCAGCTCGCTCACTGCCGGGCTGATGAAAGGAAGCGCCGTTCCGGCGGATATCCTGCCGGCGCTGCCCGCCGCTCTGGCGATTGCCGCTGTCTTTCTGACGGTCGCCTCGCTCTCTTTTCGCCGCGCAGAGCTCTAGACTAACAACAGGTCGCCGGGATCACCCCCTTCGCCGCACTGGGTTATTTTTGTCGTCATAGGTGTGGCGAAGGATCCCCGGGTGGGCTGCCTGTTTGCGTTTTGTTTTTTTGGTTCCGCCAGTGGTGAAATGAGCCGGGAGATCCGTCAGATCGTGTGGCAAACAGCTTAAAAACCTGCTTTAAAGG
>JAAZIG010000300.1 GCA_012510325.1 Bacillota bacterium | reverse complement strand
TCCCGGTTGCCCCGTTTCGTCGGGGCTTTCGCCGAGCATCCGGCAAAATCCACCTAGAGGGAGCAAGCGCAACGAGTAATCGGTATTATCTCTGCGCCAGCCGAATATTTTGGGACCGAAGCCGATCGCCAGCTCCAACACCGCGATCCCGCACGCCCTGGCGGCGAGAAAATGGCCCAGCTCGTGAAAAAATATGAGAAGACCGAAGACAAATATTGAGGCGATTAACGTTTTCAACAGTGCCCACTCCCATCTGTTCGCTCATTGAGCAGCTCCCCGGCCCGCCGGCGGGCCCAGCGGTCGGCCTCCTCCAGCTGAGGCGGTTCCGGCCGGGGGATCACCTGATGCTCCTTCAGGATCCCTGTGAGCAGCCGCGGGATCCCGGTAAAGGCGAGAGCACCTTTTAAAAAGTTTTCCACCGCCACCTCGTTGGCGGCATTAAGACAGGCCGGAGCGGTCCCCCCCGCCCGCAGCGCCCGGCGGGCCAGCTCCAGACAGGGAAATCTGGCCTCGTCCGGCTCGCCAAAGGTGAGCGCCGCATCAAACAGGCTGAAGCGGGGCCAGGGATTCGTCCGCCTTTCCGGAAAGCTCAGGGCATACTGGATCGGCAGCCGCATATCCGGCGGGCCGAGCTGGGCGATGAGCGAGCCGTCGACAAATTCAACCGCCGAGTGGACGATGCTCTGCGGGTGGATCACCACCGTGATCTTCTCGAGGGGCACCCCGAAAAGCCAATGCGCCTCGATGAGCTCGAAACCTTTGTTCATCAGGGTCGCCGAATCTATCGTTATCTTCGGTCCCATTCGCCAGTTCGGATGGGCCAGCGCTTCGGCGGGCGAGGCCCGGGCCAGGCGCTGTTCATCCCAGTCCAGGAAAGGCCCCCCGGATGCAGTCAGCCAGATCCGTTCGATTCCGCCGGGGGAAGCGCCGCCGAGGCACTGTCGGATGGCGGAGTGTTCGCTGTCCAGGGGGAGCAGCTGTTCGGGATCGAGCAGCCCTCTCCGGGCGAGGAGCTCTCCGCCGACGACGAGAGCCTCCTTGTTGGCCAGAGCGACGACCTTCCCCGCTTCAAGGGCCGCCAGGGTGGGGTAAAACCCGCTGAAACCGACCAGAGCGACAACCGTCAGATCGGCGCCGGGCCACCGGGCTGCCGTGATCTGACCCTTGGCGCCGCCCTCGACGCGACACCCGCTTCCGGAGAGGCTTCGCTTGAGCGCCGCCGCCGCCCCCTCGTCGCTCAAGACGGCCAGCTCGGGATTGAAACGGCGCACCTGCTTTTCCAGCAGCTCGCGGTTGCTTTTGGCGGTGAGGGCAACAACGCGGTAATCGCTCCCCAGGTTTTCGATAACCTCGAGGGTCTGCCTTCCGATGGAACCTGTTGAGCCGAGCAGGGCCACTCTTTTCATGATCATTCTTCCCATCCGGACAGCCGCACTTTAAGGCTGTGCTAACAGCTGCACAAAGTAGTAGACTACGGGCGCGGCGAAGAGGAGGCTGTCAAAGCGGTCGAGAACCCCGCCGTGTCCGGGGATCAATTTCCCCGCGTCCTTGATCTCAAATTTTCGTTTCATCGCCGATTCAACCAGATCCCCCAGCTGGCCGAAGACAGCGATAACCAGCCCCAGCAGGAGCCCCTCCCAGGGGGAGAGGCCGATGCGCTCGGCCAGGGTTGAAACCGCCAGGAAAATCAGGAGAACGGTACCGATGATTCCGGCGAGGGATCCCTCCAGCGATTTCCGCGGACTGATCGAGGGTGCCAGGCGCCGCCGGCCCCATTTGCTCCCGAT
>JAAZIG010000299.1 GCA_012510325.1 Bacillota bacterium | reverse complement strand
TTCTACCTGGAGCAGCGGATTCTGCCGGCTAATCCTTTTGCCGAGATCGACCGGGAGGGTGTCGGACGGCTCGTTTGCGAAGCCGTCGCTCTCGGGCGCAAAACGAACCCGGAGCTGAAGCTGGGCATATGCGGCGAGCACGGCGGGGATCCGGCGTCAATAGAGTTTTTCCACGAAGCCGGTCTCGACTATGTGAGCTGCTCTCCGTTTCGCGTACCTGTAGCCCGCCTGGCGGCGGCCCAGGCTGCGATTAATTCTGAACGTTAACGTCTTGCTGTTTAGGTGAAGGAGCGTCCCCAAAAAAATATTTCTGCCGGGAAGGAAGAACCCCTGTACCGGGGGCTCTCAAAAATATCAGGGTGCTGCACTTGAGTTTAAGATGCAGCACCTTTACTTGTTTCCAGAGATGACCTGGCAACGGGAAGAAATGATCCATCAAAGAAAAGAGGGATGCTTTGCCCGTAGTCAAATTCGTTGTATAATATTAACAGCATCATGTTGCTAACGGATGCGCGTAGGGTATGATTCGTTTAGCATCCCGGGAGATGATTTAATGAAAAAGGAAGAACTAATTGATTATTGGGTTAAAACGGCTGATAGCGACTATAATACAGCGCTAAATCTGTTTAAAAGTAAGGACTATCACTGGAGTTTATTTCTTGGACATCTTGTCATAGAAAAACTACTAAAAGCGATATATGTTAACAATATTGATAGTAATCCTCCGAGGATACATAACCTTTTGCTATTGGCAGAACAGGTGGGACTCGACCCAACAGAGGAACAAAAAGATAGCTTAGATTTGATCACAACTTTTAACATTAATGCCAGATATCCAGACTACGAACAAAATTTCTACAACAAATGTGATTACGATTTCACAAGAAAAAACCTTAAAAAGATAAAGGAGTTGAGAGCATGGCTTCAATCAAAACTAGGGAAGAAATAGAAGAAATAGCAAAAGATTTTGCTAGACTGGTACAAAAAGAGTTAGATGTAAAAAAGGTATATTTATTTGGCTCATATGCAAAAGGCAATTTCTCAGAAGATAGTGATATAGATATAGCGGTAGTCGGGGATGATTTTGTGGGCGATCCAGTAGAAGATACCATGGTGCTAATGAGAATAAGAAGAAATATTGATAATAGGATTGAGCCCAGACCATTTAAGACGTCAGATTTTAATGAATCCAATCCGATTTCAAAGGAAATAATGGAAACCGGGGTATTGATAATGTAATTTTGGTGAGCCTGCTATCTAGATCGGAGGAAGGTAAACTTTCTTCCAGCCATGGCCACGGAATGGTGAGTTAGAAAGAGCACCGGTAGGTAGATGCCTGCCCTCTCTGATTGAATTTCCCCGGCAAAGAGGAGCACCCCGCCAAATCGCGGTGGGCCACTGCTCACCGCCGGAGCAGCCGGTTCCACAGCCCGCTGAAGAAATCGCCGATCTGCCGCGCCAGATTGGAAAAGAAACCGAGTCGCTTCAAGCTTTCCTGCGCGTACAGTTCCACTTCGGCGATGGGCTCGCCCTGTGGGCTTTTCAGGTGCAGTGTGCCGATCAGTTCGCCTTCTTCCACCGGGGCGGACACCGCCTTGGGGAGCTCAAACACTTCCGCAATTTTATTGCTGCTGTCGTTGTGGGGGACAACCGCCCGCACCGGGCCGGTGGCAACGAGGTCGATCTCTCTTTTTTGGCCCCGCTTTACCGGTACCGCGGTGACAGTCTCGTTCTCTTCATAGAGCGTCTTCAGTTCATAATTGCAGAACCCGTAGTCGAGCAGGGTGATACTGTCTTTGCGGCGCAGCTCTTTCGTGGGCGAGTTTAACACTACGGCTATGAGGCGCATTTCCTGCCGTTTGGCTGTGGAGACGAGGCAGAATCCCGCCTCAGGGGTGCTCCCGGTTTTCAAACCGTCCACTCCGGGATAGTTTTGCAGGAGGGTGTTGAAGTTAAACTGACGAATATCGTTAAATGTAAATTCTTTTTCAGAATGAAAAGCGGCTGCCTCCGGCTGGGTGCGGATAAAATAAGCGGCCAGGCGGGCGATATCCGCGGCGCTCATGTAATGATCGGGATTATCCAGGCCGTGAGCATTGACGAAGTGGCTGTTCTCAAGACCCAGCTCCTCTGCCCGGCGGTTCATCCTCTCGACAAAAGCCTCGACGGAGCCGTTGAGGTGCTCCGCTACGGCGATGCAGGCATCGTTGGCTGAAACTATGGCAATCCCCTTAAGCAGATCTTTAAAGGAAACCTGCTGTCCGATATTCAGGAACATCTGTGATTCGGAGGAGCCGGTCCGCCAGGCGCGCTCGCTGACGGTGACCGTGGTCTCCCAGTTTATCCGGCCCGCTT
Source organism: Bacillota bacterium (assembly GCA_012510325.1). Taxonomy (GTDB): domain Bacteria; phylum Bacillota; class Dethiobacteria; order DTU022; family DTU022; genus JAAZPQ01. The sequence continues at coordinate 1,946 of JAAZIG010000299.1, read as the reverse complement.
TCAGATCCTCCATCGCCAGAAGCAAAGTCATCACCTTGGTTATGCTTGCCGGGGGCAGCGGCGAGCGAGCATTATCTTCGTAGAGCACAGTCTCATTTTCAGCATCGATCAGCACGGCGGCCTCAGAGCTGAGCGTCAGCTCGATTCCTTCAGGTGCCGCGGGAGCTGGGACAGCAGCAACCTGCAGCAGGATCAGAACGGCCAAAATAATTGAAAGGATCTGTTTTTGAAGCGGATGCATCTCCATCATGACCTCCCGGGGATATAAAGTAATCGCTTGCCATAAAATTAGAAAAATATTTAACCGGGCAAAATGCAACCCGGAACCCGATTCCCGTGCGGTTGCGGCGACCCAAAGAGTCCGCAACGTCTTCATGTTACACCAAAAATATAATATAATAAATAGCGTTTTCCTCTTCGCCGACAAGGAGAAAATACCTTTTTGAAAAATATGCCTCGAAAATCTAAGAGAATAGAGAATTTAAACGGCTGCTGAGAGGAATACAGAAATCTACCGCGAAATATGTATAAGGATCAGAATATAAACTTTTGTTAAACGAGGAGTGATCATTCTTGACTCAACATGATATCCAGGAATCGGCGAAGAACATAATTCCACCCTGTCAGGCAGCCTGTCCGATACATCAGGATGTGCGCGATTATCTTTTAGCTATTGCCACAGGTGATTTTGATCGAGCGCTGGAGCTCATCAAAGAGACCAACCCTTTGCCCTCCATCTGCGGCACGATCTGTGCTCACCACTGTGAGGACGAATGTCGGCGCCATGATGTCGACGAGCCGCCTTCCATCCGCGGGCTGAAGCGTTTTGCCGTGGAGAACAGCACGGTGAAAGTACCTCCGTCCGAGATCGCCCCCGGGTCTGCCGGAAAAGTCGCTGTTATCGGCGGCGGGCCCAGCGGGCTCACTGCGGCTTACGATCTGGTTCGTCAGGGCTGTGCTGTTACCGTTTTTGATCGGGAGCCCTCCATGGGCGGCGCGGTGCGCCACTATATTCCGTTTTACCGGCTTCCCGACGGGGTGATCGATAAGGATATCGATGAGATTGCCGAGCAGGGAGTGGAATATAAAACCGGAATGGAGCTTGGCCGCAACCTGTCGGTGGAGCAGTTGCAGAAAGAAGGTTACCAGGCGGTTCTCATCGCTTTGGGACTGCCGGTCAGCCGGGGCTTAAACATACCCGGAGTGGAAGGGGAAGGGGTGCTTTACGCCCTCAACTTCCTTCAGGAGGTCAAACGGGATAACTTTACTTTTGAAGGAAACCCCACTGTCATCGTTGTCGGCGGCGGCAATGTGGCCATGGATGTGGCCCGTTCAGCGGTTCGCTGCGGTGCGGGCAAGGTCAAGTTGGCCTGTCTGGAATGCTCCGAAGAGATGCCTGCTTTTCCCTGGGAAATTGAAGAGGCCGGCGAGGAAGGGGTTGAGTTCAACAACTCCTGGGGTCCCCATGCGATTATCCGGGAAGACGGCAAGATCAAAGGTCTTGAGCTGGTTGAGTGTACCTGTGTTTTCGATGAGGACGGAAGGTTTAATCCGCAGTACAATGAAGAGAGTAAAAATATCATCTCCGGCGATCTGATCATCTTCTCCATCGGTCAGGGCGGCGATCCGGAACCGCTTAAAGGTCAGGTGGAGCTTGATGACCGCGGCCGCGTCGTTTTTGACTACAAGGCCATGTCGACAAGTTCGCCCGGGGTCTTTGCCTGCGGCGAGATGGTTACCGGTCCGGGAACAGCAGTGCAGTCGATGAAGGACGGGCGGGTGGCGGCGCAGGCCATTTTGGCCTATCTCCGCGACGAGCCCTTTGACCGCACCCTGTTGGAGGAGCCCGTTCCCCTGGAGAAGCTCCAGACGGATGTGGCGGACAAAGTCACCCGGGTTGATCGCAATGCTATTCCGATGATCGATCCTGCCGAACGGATCAAACA
>JAAZIG010000298.1 GCA_012510325.1 Bacillota bacterium | reverse complement strand
TTGTATATTGGTCGGCAGGCTGCTCCATGATCAGCTCATCGATTACGCCCGTTACAGCGATTTAAGACCAACTTTTGAGATAGAATATTAAGTTTTAAACTCCCAGGTCTTTCAGCCAATCCTCTTCTGCCGGATTTAGGGTTTGCAGGCCATAGTGCTTTGCCAGATGCAACAGTTTAAGATCGGAGCAAACAAAAATTGTTTTGTCGCCCAGAGACAAAGCTGATGAAAGTTGGATGGCATCCAGGGGAGTGACGTACCTTAAGGAACAAATCTCCAGACTGGTTAAGATTATTGCAGGTGTCAAGGGGACGGTTCCAAGAGTGCCGGCACCTATTTCTCCAAGGAAGCTCTCTTTTACCTGTTTGAATTCATCGTTCGATATGACCTGGTCGACGTCAACAAGCCTGCGCAGATTTGCTACTACTTCAGTAAGAGTGGCCATTGATATATAGCAGGGCGCACCGCTATCCAAGAGTCTATTTACGATTGGGGATCCTGCCTCGTTGACATAACGTTTGAAAAGAGCACTGGTATCGAAAAAATAAGAGAGCGGAGTCACGGCTATTCTTCCCTGGTTTTACGGACCTGTTCTGATAATCTGAAGGGTACCTTGCTCAATATACTGCGGCTCTTCTCCAGGGCATCTTCATCAGTTGTGTACTTTTTGCAATGTTCACGGATTGTATCACTGCCGCTTGCAGCCGGTTTTAACAGGATCCCGTTATGGAATTCTGTGGCCTCCAGGTAGCTTCCTTCAGTGATGTTCAGTTTACTCCTGAGATCATGAGGCAGCGTAACCTGCCCCTTCGTAGTCACCTTGATTAATTTCACCTTAATCCCTCCCGATGTAAGGAATGCTTACATCCTTACTGGTAAAAATTATACTGTACAGATTCCGGCGAGTCAAGTTTGCGGGAACTTCGGTGTGTTTAACCTGTGATAATGTCACCTTGTTAATTACTTTGCGCTACTGAGGTGATTGCCTTTGTCACAAGGTCATCGCTCATTGCGAACTGGAATACAGGGATTATGATGAAGAAGTGGTTGAACTGGCTCCTGCAGGTGACTGGCTCTTATTATATAATGATAACCATAGGGGATCTTTTAAGGCTTGACCTGCCCAAAGTCCCTAACTGTTTTCCTGAAGGGAAATTCAATCGGGCCTGTTAAGCTTTATGGAGCCCGCAGGGCGGGTAATATAGCGAGGAGTGTGATGGAGTGAAGAAGGGAAAGCTCACTGTCGCATTAGGGCTGGCATGTTTGCTGTTGTTATCTGCCGCGGTTGGCTGCTCGAAAGATAACGGAATGGAGCCCGCCGGTGAGGAGGAGCAAACAGAGGAAACAGATTCCGGTGAAGGACCCCGCGAAGGAGTCTACGCTGAATAGATGTTCCCGGCGAAGAAGTGGCGGTAGCCTTAGCTATCCGGGATTGCCATGAAAAGGACTGCCAATCGATGAGAAAAGATCAGGTTGTTGCCGGGAAATCCGCAAGGTGGGCTCTTGCCTGCCCTTGAGACACCATGGGGGAGCTGTTTGGAAGGAAAGTTCAATTTGGGGGAATCAGATCATGCCAAAAGCCACCTGCAAAGTAGTCTTCACCTCGGTAGCCGCTTGCCTGTTTCCTCTGTTGATCTGCTTGATCCCGGTTGCATCTTGTACTGCTACCAGCGATATTATGTTTGGAGATACCAACGACGATGGGCGGGTCAGTGTGGCGGATGCCGACCTTTTACTTCACCATATCGCCGGGCTGACTAGTTTAGAAGCGGACCAGATTGGCAGGGCCAATGTCAGCGCCTCGTACGATGCTGCGGGCAACCATACCCTTGCTGTTGGTGATGCCATCGCGATCTTGCGGCATATCACCGGCTTGATTGAAGATTTCCCGGCACAGTCAGCCGCTTTCTTTACCCATTTTAGCCTGGGTTTGCCCGGAGAAACGGTACAGCTCGATCTTGAGGAGCGGACGGTCAGCCTGATGGTGCCCTACAGTGAGGGTACCATGGCGCAGAAAACCTCTTTTTTCGGGCTTCCCTATGGTGCTTCGGCCAGTGTGGAAGGTGTAATACAGGTAAGCGGTACTGCACATCTTGATTTCCGGGA
>JAAZIG010000297.1 GCA_012510325.1 Bacillota bacterium | reverse complement strand
GGATGATAGCGTTGTTGATTTGGCATCTCTTACCTCGATTTATTATGTTAATTTCCTGCACTGCGCCGATCAGGCGAGCAGAGCTGTCCTGGTGCGATTCATCCCATGCTTAATAGGTTGCGTTCAATAAGAGGCAGCAATTTTATGACAAGTGCAACCCCGTGGTTCACGGCTGTTGCTTGTTTTAAAAGATTTAAAGACGAGCAGGCCAAAACCCTTCTCGTCTTCGACAAGCTTTGTGGCAAAAGGCGAAAAACTTCCCGGTGATATTAATCTATCACTTCTCCGGAATTCGCGCAACCCCGCCCCGGACAGCCGCAGGCTCGGCCCGGTCTGATCAAAGATCGCCTGCCGGCACCTATAAACGGGCACCTCGCCGAAACGGCGGTGGACACCCTTGCCTCCAGCTATGGGCGGCCCTGCCAACCCACACTCAGGACTTGCACCTGTCTAGACTGTGCCCATGCCGGGCCCGCTTGAAAAAGGGAGGAGCCGCCTGCCGGCGGCCCCTCCGCTACGCTTAGGCAACCCCTTCAGGCGTTACCGCTGTCTGCTCAATCTGCGCGTATACCACAACCCGATTCTGAAAAGCATAAGGAGGCCCAGGACGATCCATAACATCTGGTCCGACCGGTAATCTGTTCTCGGAAGTTCGGGCCGGGGCGGGGCCACCCCCGGATCCGGAGGCGTTACCGTCACTTCATTGGAGCCCACTTCCGGATTGTTGTTTATCTGCAGTGTGGCCCTGTTCAACACCGTCCCCTCTCCGGCATCGCTCAGATCCGCATCGGATCTGACAAGAACATCGATGGCCAGAACCAGCACGGCCCCTTCCAGACCGGCAAAGTCCTCCAGGGTCAGGGTTACTCTCTGGTCCTTGACCTTCACCAAAGCGGTTAAAGCCTGGTTGACGCTACCATCTACCAGCACGCTGGCTCCCTCGATGCTCAGGATCCGGTCCAGGGTGTCGGAGATAACCATGCTGGCGAAACCTCTCAGATCCTCAGGCATATTTATGCTGATGTTGTAAGTAAACAGTTCCTCTATGTTCGTCAAATCGAGGTGCTCCAGACCGTTGACATCCTTCGCGATCACGGAATCCACGGTGGCATTGGTAAATTCTGCCCATGAAACAAGCATTTCCCCATCAGCGCCGGCAGCGATGATGCCGCTATCGCCGAAACTGTAAGTCAAATAGCCCTCTTCACTGTAGTCCGCCTCTGTAACCCGGTACTCTGTCCCTGCCGGCAGCTCCTTGATGAGAATACTCTGCCCATGGGCCAGGGTGATGGTGTCCCCGCTCTTAATATTGCCGTCGGCCACGCCTGTCCCCACATAGGGATAGCTCGTCTCAAAGGAGACCCACTCGGGAAGCACAAAGGTCACGGTGAAGGCAAATTCCCTGGCCTCATCGGCACCGCTGCCGACAACTGTTTTCTTGATAGCCAGTGCACCCACCTCCCTGGTGTTGGTGAAGCGGGCCGTCATCTGATCCTCAGGAACAATCCTGTCGCTTGCACCCTCGGAGACAGTGATATAGCCCACCTCACGGTAATCGGCTTCTTCCACAGTGTACCCTGTTCCCACAGGCAACCCCGTAATGGTGATGCTCTGGCCGTGGGCCAGAGCGACAGAATCCCCGCTCTTAATCAAGCCGTCAGGAACGCCCGACCCCACGTAGGGATGGCTGACACCCGCAGGCACCCACTCGGGATAATCGAAGGTCACCGTGAATGTAAATTCCTTGGTCTCATCGCCGCCGTTGCCGGACACCGTCTTTTCGATGGTGAGAGCGCCCACTTCCCTGGTGTTGGTGAAGGTGAGCACCTCTGTGGCAGCGGCAACAATGGTTCCGCTCTCTGACCCGGCTACTGTCGTCAGATAGCCCGCCTCCCGGTAATCGGCTTCTTCCACAGTGTACCCTGTTCCCGCGGGCAGCCCCGTAATGGTGATGCTCTGACCGTGGGCCAGAGCGATAGAATCCCCGCTCTTAATCAAGCCGTCAGGAACGCCCGACCCCGCGTAGGGATGGCTGACACCCGCAGGCATCCACTCGGGATAATCGAAAGCCACCGTGAAAGCAAATTCCTTGGTCTCATCGCCGCCGTTGCCGGACACCGTCTTTTCGATGGTGAGAGCGCCCACTTCCCTGGTGTTGGTGAAGGTGAGTACCTCTGTGGCATCGGCAACAATGGTTCCGCTCTCTGACCCGGCTACTGCCGTCAGATAGCCCGCCTCCCGGTAATCGGCTTCTTCCACAGTGTACCCTGTTCCCGCGGGCAGCCCCGTAATGGTGATGCTCTGACCGTGGGCCAGAGCGATAGAGCCCCCGCTGCTGATCTGCCCGCCGGGAATCCCTGACCCCACGTAGGGATGGCTGACACCCGCAGGCACCCCCTCGGGATAATCGAAGGTCACCATGAAAGCAAATTCCTTGGTCTCATCGCCGCCGTTGCCGGCCACCGTCTTTTCGATGGTGAGAGCGCCGGCGGTCCCTTCGGGGTAGTTGTAGATAGTGATAAGGTTGGACCCTTCGCCCTCTTTTCCGTCAAGGGAAGCGACGACCGTCCCGTCTGTCGTTGTCACCACGAGACTGTGGCTCGCACTCTCCGCGGTATAGCCATCCGGGGCCGCCGTTTCCTGGAGAATATATTCGCCGTCGGGAATAACCTTGAACCTGAGGGCGCCATCGGCGCCGGTGGTCCCTCTGCGGAAAAAAGATCCATCCTCTGTCAAGATGGTGAACTCGGCACCGGCGAGATCTTTGCCCGCCTCATCCTTCTTGGTAATCAGAATCCAGCCGTTCTTTTTCATGCTGGCCAGGCCGTCTGCTTTGGAAATAACGTAAGCTGCACCTGTCTCTTCCTGCACTTCTATTCCGCCCCAGAGCGTAACCGTATTGCTAATCGTTCCCGGCTCACCGGTAATATCGGTAAGATAGCTGAATCGATAGCCCTGACTGTCGTCGGGGATCATAAAGATGAGTTCCCGCGCCTCCGGATCGTAGAACAGGTTTACGTTCACCGCCAGCTCAACCTCGTCTCCCTCGGTATAGCTGCCGTCGCTGTTCAGGTTCAGCTCGCGGGCAGTGATATTTCCACCTGAGAGCAGCAGGTTTCCGGCGGAATCAGTGCGCAGCTCAATGCCTTCCGGCAGTTTGTCCACCAGTTTCGTACCCTGCAGCTCCAGATCGTAGGGCCGGTAATCCACCGTCCAGCGCATCTCCCCCTCGCTGAGCACTCCCCCTGCGGAAGTCTCGCGGGACTTGTCTAAAATTTTACTGACAATCTTGACTTCGCGAGTGACGCATACCCCTGTAGCCCACTTTTCCGCTTTCAGGGAGAGCGTATTCTCTTTGATCCAGGTCGCATTTTTACTGAAATACTCAGTCAGGGTGGCTTCGTTGGGCTTCGCCTTTACCAGAATAACGTAAGGCTGGTCGAGCTGAGTAAAGGTAAACTCGGCCGTACCCCCATCAGCGCTAAAAACTGCCCCGAAACCGGCAAGAGCAGCCGGATCGAGGGCGCTGCCTGTTGCTTTTACGGTGTTACCGTCTTTTTCTCCCTTGAAAATGAGATATTTCTCTTCGCCTTGAATGTCAGCGAATTCCCAGCCTTCGGGCAGGGTATCGGTGAGCGTTGCCCGGCCCAGCTTTTCCCCTTGTTCATTCACCATATTGGGCAGATCGAGGCTGTCGGCATTAACACTCAGGCGAAAGATCACCGCCATATCCTCATAATCAAAACCGTCCGCGCTGGTGGTGGTGTAGTTGTTCACTCCCGCTGCCGGATCAGCCGCGGCTTCGCGCTTTAGCATCTCCTTGGCCAGGGTCCTGTTCGCAATATTGACACTGGCAGTAGCCTCATTCAGCCATGTGGTGCCGCTGCAAAGCACAGCGGTGTTGTCAAGCCGGAAAGTTTTATTCCCGGCATAAATATCGGGATTTACGATGAGGCTGTCGAAGGTAAATGTTTTTTTGGCTGTGTCAAAATTGCTGATCTCCAGCAGGTCGGCCACCCTCACACCATCACAAGTGATCTCGTGAAGCGTCAGGGTAAGTCCTTCGCCCTGGAAACTATCAGCAACGTATTTCTGGTGGTACCGGGGAGTGAGATCTGAAATGGCCAAACCCCCGGGGATACCCGCAACCTTGCTCGGGTCAATGCTGCTTCCGTAGACCAGAAGATCGTAGACTTTCAGCGAGGGGATGGTCTGGCCTCTGGGATCAACAGTGACCGACCAGCCGATAATTCCTGTGGCTGCATCTTTCACCGCGCCGGACTTGTCGATGGCATTATAGCCCACCCCGACGCCGACACCGGACGTGCCCGGGCCGTCGCCACTCAGGCCGTCCCAGCTGAGCCTGGCCGAGTTCTCATAAGTTGTAATCCCGGCAGTATACGCCTCATCGGTCACTTTGGTCACGATGGTCAGCAATATTTCTGTATTAATGTCGCCCAGGCTGTACCTGCCGTTTTCATCGGGAGAAATATCGACCTTGGCCCCCCAAACCCCACCGACCAGCTTTTGCCAGTGGGCCGAAGCAAAGGTTAATCCAGCGGGCACCAGATCGGTAATCACCGCATTTTTCAGCGACACTCCCATAAGGTTGGCCGTGATCGTCCAGGTGATGGTGCGGTTCTTCGGATCGTAGACGCCCGTGCTGCCGCTGTCGCTGGATTCGCCTGTTTTTTGGATCCATTGGGGGGTAAAGGTAACGCTCTCCGCCCCTTCCTTTACAAAATTCGCGGCGCTGTCGAAGAGCTTTGCTCTGTTGGTCACCTCTTGCGGCGAGTTGACGTAGTAAGCGCTGTCAGCTATCTCGGTCCTGAAGGTAATGGTCTGGGGACTGGCTGAATTTTCAGGGAAAACATAGCTGATCATGGTCCCATCCTGCACTGGCGTGGCGCTACTGCTGTCCACCATAAAGGAATCTTCGATGTAATTTCCCACTGCTACCAGGTCGTCTGAAAATTTGTAACCGCCCAAATCAACGTTTGCTTCCGCCTGTGTGGCGGTAACCACAACTGTCCATTCGATATATTTTTCGGCCAGGTTAACTATACCCGATTTGGCCAAATTGTAGGATATCTCCACCGGGGGCACCGTCACCTGATATGATTTTTCAAGGATGGTGATCGTGTATTCACCGCCGGTGACGGGAGCACCGCTGGCATCGTACTCAAAATCTGCGTTAAATTCACAGCTTACCTCATGATAGGTGCCGTCAAAAACTTCGTCATCACCGTCAAAAATGACCTCGGCGCTGACCATTCCTGCAGAATCCTTCACCATAAGGACGCGGCCAACGGTGATCGCGCCCATCTTCAAAGGGATCTCATAATCCGCTGCCAGAACAAAGGCGTCGCTTAAAGGAAAAATGGCCCGATCACCTTTCCTGACGGGGTTATCCGGCGTCGGTTCGTCACCCTCAACGGGCACCCCAAATGAAATTTTCACAGAGATGGGCGCGGTGCTCACCAGCACACCGCCTTCATCGAGAGACACTCCGTTCTGGCTGACTACTGTTGTAGGATCAGTGAGAACAGAGGTCTTATCTGTACCCGTTCCCTCAGCAAATGAAACACCAAAAGAAAATAGGTTGAGCAACATCAACAAAACGAGAACCCAGCTCATTGTCTGCTTTATCCTTTGCTTCATGTAAAGTTTCTCCTTTGCTATGATCATTGTTCTGGATCCAATGGCAGTTGGCACCACAACAGCATGCTATCATATAAATAAAAGGCGGAGCAAGACAGCCCAAAAGTGTTGGGAACCGGCAATGGCTGGAGAAGATGAAAGAATAAGGGCAAAGAGCAATTTGAATGGCAATTTCCCAGGCCGATGCCATCTCCTGGAAAGATAAGGTTGACGCAGATAGCAGAAAATTGCTATAATTGCCCCAAGGAAAGGCAAATGCCAGGGGGAGGGAGGCCATGTCTGAAATCAGCAAAAACAATACCAGAGTTCACGCTTTCCGGGATGATGCCCTCGGTGAACTGGACGCTACCGGGGTGGCGGAACGCATCGCGAAGGGCGAGATCAGTGCTGTCGAGGCTGTGGATGCGGCCGCTGCCCGCATTGAAAGTATCGACCCAATTCTGCACGTTGTGGCCGCAAGAGACTTCGAGCGCGCCCGGGAAAAGGCCCAGCGCCCTGTGCACGGCCCTTTCGGTGGCGTCCCCACCATGATCAAGGACGATATCGATGTGGCCGGACTGCCCACCCGGAATGGATCCGAGGCGCTGCAAAACGTGGCCCCCGCCAGGAAGCACAGCGCTTTCACCCGTCAGTTTCTGGCGCAAGGCCCCATCATTCTGGGTAAAAGCCGCCTGCCCGAATTTGGTTTGATTCCCTCGGGAGAGTTTCAAAACGAACCGGCGGTACAGAACCCCTGGCGCCCCGGTTACTCTTCCGGAGGCTCCTCGGCCGGCTCTGCCGTGCTGGTGGCCACGGGAGCGCTTCCCATTGCCCACGGTGAGGACGGCGGGGGCTCCATCCGCATTCCCGCAGCCTGCACCGGAGTAGTGGGCTTGAAAGTCACCCGCAACCGGTTGGTGAATGCCGAAGTCGGCCGCTTCCTGCCGGTGAATATCGTCTACGAAGGGGTGCTCACCCGCAGTGTGCGGGACACGGCTTCCTTTCTCGCTGCAGCAGAGCGCTACTACCGCAATCCCCGGCTTCAGCCTGTCGGGAAAGTGGAGGGACCCGGCAAGCGGCGCCTGCGCATCGGCATGATTATTGACTCTCTTACCGAACAGCCCACGGATAGTGAAACCCGTGCCGCTGTCGAGCAGACCGCACAGCTGCTGGAGCGTCTTGGCCACCGCGTGGAACCTGCCGTCATCCCCCTCGATCAGAGTTTTATTTTCGATTTCGTCACCTACTACGGGGGGCTGGCTCTGGCCATCCAAAAGCTGGGTCCCGTGTTGTTCGGGCGTGGATTCGATGCCGCCCGCCTGAACGATATGTCAAAAAGTCTCGCAAAAATGGGACGAGAACGACTCTGGAAAATGCCCGGTGCCATTCGCCGCCTGCGGCGAACCCGTGAAACCTACGGCCGCTTCTTTGACAAGGTGGACGTAGTGTTGTCACCCACCGTCGGCACTACCCCACCGCCCCTGGGCTGGCTGGATCCGCACGTCCCCTACGATGAACTGATCGAGCGCTTCATCAATTTCATGAATTTCACCCCACCCAACAACGCCTCCGGGTCACCGGCCATATCGCTGCCCCTGGGACACTCCACCGGCGATCTGCCTATCGGCATCCAACTTGCAGCCAGAGAGGGCGATGAGCGTACCCTGCTTGAACTTTCTTTCGAGCTTGAGGAAGCACAGCCCTGGCGCCGCCTTCAGGACAGGGAATAAGTTACACGAGACCTCTCAGCCTGTTCGTGATCGCCCTGGCGTATTTCTTTTTCTTGTCGCTTAAAAATACATTTTGTCCGCTGTCCCCGGCTAATGAAGCTAATTCAAACAGTATCATTGGTGAAATATTTATCCTGAAGATCTGCGAACTTGAGGACAAAATTGACTACCGGGGTCTCACAAGGGAAACCCGGGATTGCCCAGGCTAATCCTCAAAGCGGATACATCTGTCTGGTAAAAGGTTCTTCTGATGCGACGGCTGTATCTGGAGCCAACAAAAGAACCGGAATTGAACATCGGCAGCAGGAGTTCGTAATGACAGGCGGCTCTGCAAAAATTAATATTACTATCCGATAACCCCCACTAAAATTTTTTGTTGACAGCTTTTCGCGGATATGCTATGGTGACGTCAATTAAAATAAAACGATCCGATGATGGGGAATAGTAAACAAGATGGATCAGCCACAGAGAGCTGGACGGGGAAAGTTCCCCCGGTGCAAGTCCGGCGCTTGTCCCCTTGTTGAATGGGCCCCGGAGGTTCTACCCGAAATCCAGCCGGATGGTAGGCGTAGACGGCACTTTAACCGTTATCCAAAAGCGGATATACGAGCTGGCGCTCCGTATCCGAACGAGCGGCCTGCTTCAAGCAAGCAGGCAACCTGGGTGGCACCGCGGGCAAAACAATCCTCCCCCGTCCCAATAAGGGCGGGGGATTTACTATCTATTGGGGGGTATTAACCATGAGCAATGAGCTCACCAAAATCATTCTATCCGAAAGGGATATGCCCAGACAGTGGTACAACATCCAGGCGGATCTGCCCACGCCCCTGCAGGCTCCCCTGCACCCGGGCACCGGCCAGCCGATCAAACCTGAAGATCTGGGACGTATCTTTCCGATGAACCTTGTCGAGCAAGAGATGAACACCGACAGATGGATCGATATCCCGGAAGAAGTTCTGGATAAGCTTCTTCTGTGGCGGCCGACCCCCCTGCACCGGGCGCGCTATCTGGAAAAATATCTGCAGACACCGGCAAAGATATATTACAAGAATGAAGGGGTCAGTCCCGCCGGGAGCCACAAGCCGAATACCGCCGTGGCTCAAGCCTACTACAACAAGGAGTACGGGATCAAGCGCATCACTACCGAGACCGGGGCCGGCCAATGGGGCTCGGCGATCAGTTTGAGCTGCCGCCTCTTCGGCCTGGAATGCAAGGTCTACATGGTCCGGGTGAGCTATGATCAGAAACCGTACCGCCGCCTGATGATGCAGACCTGGGGCGCTGAATGCGTCCCCAGCCCCAGCCCGGACACCAGTTTCGGCCGCAAGATGCTGGAGAAATACCCCGACGGCAGCGGCAGCCTCGGCATCGCCATCAGCGAAGCGGTGGAGGACTGCCTGAACTCGGCAGAGACCCGCTACTCTTTGGGCAGCGTGCTGAATCACGTGCTGCTCCACCAGACGGTGATCGGCCTGGAAGCACAGAAGCAGCTTGAATCCGTCGGCGAATATCCCGATATCATCGCCGGTTGTGTCGGCGGAGGCAGCAACTTTGCCGGACTCTGTTTCCCCTTTATCCGGGACAAGATCAGCGGCCGGGAGATGGAGATCTATGCCGTCGAACCGACCGCCTGCCCCACTCTGACGAGAGGACCCTTTGTCTACGACTACGGGGACACCGCCTCCACCACCCCGCTTCTGCCCATGTTCAGCTTAGGGCACGGTTTCATCCCCGCACCGATTCATGCGGGGGGGCTGCGCTATCACGGAATGGCTCCCCTGGTCAGCCAGGTGGTCCTCGACGGATTGGTCAGCCCCCGGAGCTATAACCAGCTGGAGGCATACGAGGCCGGGCTCATCTGGGCCCGTACGGAAGGACATATCCCGGCCCCGGAGACAAACCACGCCATCGCCCTGGCCATCGAAGAAGCCCGCAAAGCCAAGGAAGAGGGCAAAGAGAAGACCATCCTGATCGGCTGGAGCGGTCACGGCCTGCTGGACCTGCCGGGCTACGATGCCTTTTTACAGGGCCGGCTGACCGACTACGCCATGTCTGAAGAAGAGATCACCGAGTCGCTAAAATCGATCGAAGGACTGCCCAAACCGAAGCGCTAAACGATAAAACTCCATAACGTTCACAAGTGCAGGTCATGCTCTCATGACCTGCACTTGTCTGGCGGGAGTAGATGGGAATCGAACCCACCGTGGACTTTTCAGGCCCACCACTGGATTTGAAGTCCAGGAGCGCCACCAGGCCGCTAACTACCCCCACTTGCCGAAAACCCTTTGTACACAGGCTTTCTGGCTCATTTTATCATGGACCAATTTTAAAAACAAGACGGAAAAGGCCCGCTACAATCCCAATGCAGTCTTTTCTTCGGGATGAATAGTTTCAATGTCAGGTAAGCTTCAAACAATTTTCCAAGCAATAGCCAATTGTGGAAAAACTGTCCCGGAGGCATGTTCTGTTTTACCATTACGTGGTAGCAACTGCCCCTGGTCTGCCCAAATTCCTGGACAAAAGTGCTCATTGGAAAATCTGTAATCTATATAAATTATCTCCATCATGCCAGAGCGCAAAAACTATGAAAATCAATTTTTTTTAAACCAGAACATTCAGCGAACGATTTGTCCTTTATGGAAATCCAGAATTTATTCAGTCACTGGACTTGAAGTCCAGGAGCGCCACCAAGCCGCTAATTACTCCGACTTGCCGAAAACCCTTGTACGCAAGGCTTTTCGGTTTATTTCATCACAGACCAATTTTTGAAACATGACGGTAAAAGCCCGCTGCAGCCCAAATAAACGCCCGAGCCCAGGCTTGCCAGCCAACAAACTCATCAAAAAGATCAGTAGCCGCTCAGGGTAATGCTGTCCAGGAATCTCTTCCCCTTGAAATATTGCCCAATTGATAGCCTTATCGCTCTTCAGCCTGATGGATCTTGATAATAAGTGCGTCAACTTTGCGACTTTGGACCAGGACCGCTTCATCCTGCGAAAGGGGAAGACCCTTTTTGTACGTCTCTTCTATCAATTCGCCCAACTTCTTTTTTTCTTTTTCCAATTCTTCTTTGATGTTTTCCCTTTTCATATCGGGATCCTACTCCTTTCCTAATGTGGGCAAACTACCGATCAACGGCATACCGTTAGTTTAAAGCACCTCCAGGTTCCTTTCAACGGTATTCCGTTAACCATTTGCAAGGTTGATTGCTATCCTGTTGCTTAACGGCATAAAAGGGATAACGTTGGGGGTGAGATCATTAATATAGCTCAGGCCGTGGTGAAACGCATTTGGGAATTATGCAAAGAAAAAGAGCTAAGTATCAACGCGCTCAGCAACGCTGCAGGTGTCACGCAATCAACCGTCAATGACATTGTCAACGGCACCACGCGTAATACGGGCATCACCACCATAAAAAAACTTTGTGACGGATTGGAGATAAGCATACGTCATTTTTTTGACAGCGATCTGTTTTCCAATTTGGAGCAGGAGATCAAATAGATCGGTGCGCCTGCTCCGTTTTTATCCCTGCTGTTGGTTGCCACAAGTTGGCATAAAGATAGAGACATCCGTTTCGCCCTCAACCAGAACGGAAACATCACCTTCTGCTCTCCTTCGCAGCACCATCTCTTTCTTGTTATTGCCGGCTCTGCCTAGCTCCGGGCGAGCACATCCTCCTCTTGTTCCTGCCTGGCCAGCTCTTCCTCCCTGAGCAGGCGCTTCAGCACTTTGCCGACGAGACTGAGAGGAAGTGACGGCCTGAATTCAATCTGGTGCGGCACCTTGTAGATGGCCAGCTCCTGCTTGCAGTAATCGAGGACCTCCTTCTCTGTCATGGTCTCCCCTTCCCTGAGCACAAGAAAGGCCTTGGCGATCTCGCCGCGGTAGGGATGGGGCAGTCCCAGCACAGCCGCCTCCTTGATCTTTTCGTGAGCGTAGAGCACCTCTTCGATCTCCCGGGGGTAGATATTGTAACCCCCGGAGATGATCATCTCTTTCTGCCGGTCAACGATATAGAAATAGCCGTCCTCATCCATCCTCGCCAGATCCCCGGTCAGGAGCCAGCCCCGGTGCATGACCTTCTCCGTCTCCTCCGGATTGTTCAGGTAACCCGGCGTTATCTGCGGCCCCTTTACCGCCATCTGTCCGACTGCGCCTACTTCCATCTCCCGGTCCGGGTCATCCAGATCCACGATCCTGGCCCAGGTTCCAGGCAGCGGTAACCCCACGCTGCCTATTTTTCTCTTTCCGCAGGGGTTGAAATGAGTGCCCGTCGTCGCTTCGGTAAGGCCGTATCCCTCGAGCATGCGGCATCCGGTGAGCTCCTCAAAGGTTTTCAGCACCTCCAGGGGCATGGCGGCGGCGCCGCTGACACAGATGCGCAGAGAGGAGAGGTCATACTTTTTCAGATCGGGGTGATTGACCAGAGCGATGTACATGGTAGGGACGCCGGGGAAGAGAGTCGGTTTATAGCGGTGGATCGTTTTAAGCAGCGTCTTGACCTCAAATTCGGGGAACAGCAGCAGGGTGCCGCAGTAGATCGCAGTAAGTGTCAGACAGGTACTCAGCCCGTAGGCGTGGAAAAAGGGAAGCTGGGCCACCCCGATCTCCTGGGCTTCTTTCATATCTGGAATCCAGCTGTAGAAGGTGACTATATTGGCCACGAGATTCCGGTGCGTTAGAATGGCTCCCTTGGGGAGTCCGGTGGTCCCGCCGGTGTACATGATGCAGGCCGGGAAATCGGGATCCACCCTGACTGCGGGAACAGGGTCGGCGCCATATTTTTTCATCAGTGCGGGCAGGTGGTAATCGCCCGGCTCGACTTTGATCCGATCTCCGCCGCTTTTTTCCCTGAAGAGGGTATAAAGCGGCTGCAGCCACCGGGGCAGATATTCCTTGATATTGGTGGAGATGATTGTCCGCAGCCTGCTTTCGCTCTTCACCTGGCGAATCCGGGGATAAAACCGGCTCAGAGTGACCATGATCTCGGCCTCGCAGTTGCCCAGCTGATGCTTTATCTCCCTTTCGGTATAGATGGGGTTGAAAGGAATGACGGTACATCCCGCCTGCAGTGCCCCCAGTAAACAGAAGACAAATTGTGGGCTGTTCGGTAAGTTCAGCGCCACGCGCGAACCCTTCTTCACCCCCAATCCGACCAGAACAGCGGCGAAGTTATCGGCCAGGGCTTTGACCTCACGGTAGCTGAAAGAACGCCCCATAAAGATGAGATACGGGTGCCCGGGAAATCTGGCGACAGTGTTATTGAACAATTCGGGCAAGGTTTTTTCCGGAATCGCGACATCATGGGGCACCTCCGGATCATAATGCTGAAGCCATCTTCTTTCCTCGGCCCACTCCACTGTGCAGCCACCTCCTTCGATTTATTAATCCGGACCTGCCGACGAGGCCGCCTGGCAGGTCAGAGCCGGGTCTGCTCCTTTAACCAATTTTGCGGTCCAATTTGGCCAGCTCCTCCTCCAGGAGCAGGCGCTTCAGCACCTTGCCAACCATACTCAGCGGCAGCTCCGTCCTGAACTCCACCTTGCGCGGCACCTTGTAGCGGGCCAGCTGCTCCCGACAGTAATCGAAGACCTCCTCTTCCGTCATCGTCTCCCCTTCCCTGAGCACAAGAAAGGCCTTGGCGATCTCACCGCGGTAGGGATCGGGCAGTCCCACCACGGCCGCTTCCTTGACCTTTTCATGGGCGTAGAGCACCTCTTCGATCTCCCGGGGGTAGATATTGTAACCCCCGGAGATGATCATCTCTTTGCGCCGGTCAACAATGTAGAAATAGCCGTCCTCATCCATCCTCGCCAGATCCCCGGTCAGGAGCCAGCCCTTATGCAGCGCCGCCGCTGTCTCCGCGGGCCTGTTCAGATATCCCGCCATGATCTGGGGCCCTTTCAGGGCCAACTGCCCGACCTCGCCTGTTTTCAGCTCCTGCTCCGGGTTGCTCATATCCACAATTTTGGCCAGCATGCCGGGTGTCGGCATTCCGATGCTGCCGGGTTTGTTTTTGCCGTAATATGGATTGACGTGGCTCACTGCTGCCGCTTCCGTAAGTCCGTACCCTTCGAGCATGCGGCAACCGGTTAGCGCCATGAATCTCTTTTGCACCTCCAGGGGCAGGGGGGCCGCACCGCTCAGGCACAGCCGCAGTGAAGAGAGGTCATACTTACTGAGATCAGGATGGTTGATCAGGGCCACATACATCGTCGGCACACCGGGGAACAGGGTCGGCTTATAGCGGTGGATATTATTGAGCATCATCTTCACATCAAAATGCGGGATCAGGAGCAG
>JAAZIG010000296.1 GCA_012510325.1 Bacillota bacterium | reverse complement strand
CGGAGACAGCGGTGGCTGCGGGGGTCAACCTGCTTTACCTGCAGACGCTGCTGCGGGTCATCGGAATCGCTTATCTGGCTGAATTTGGAGCCCAGCTCTGCCGGGATGCGGGGGAGGGGAGCATCGCCTCGCGGGTCGAGCTGGCGGCAAAGGTGGTTATCCTGGTGCTGGCGGTGCCGGTAATAGTGGAGATCATGGAAGCGGTACTGGGGATGATTCCCCAATGAGGCGGGATTGCGGCTCTCTCGTCACCGGGCTGTCCCGGCCGGAGCGCTGCCGGGGGAGGCGGCAAAAAAGCGCCGTCCCAGGGGGCCTTCTGCGGGCGCTGGCGGGGGCTCTTTTGCTGGCGCTGGTGGTGACAACCTCCGCTGTCGGGGCGGCTCCGGTCTCGGAGACGATCATCGACGATCTGCAGGGCGATCTTGACCTGAGCCATTTTGAGCGCCTCTGGGGGGAGCTCGATCAGGAGGCGCGGGATTTTCTCCCCGATCTGAGCTGGCCGCGGCTGCTGGAAAAGATCCGCTCCGGGGAGCAGTTTCTCGATCCCGGAGCCATCTTCGGCGGGATGAGCCGCTTCTTCTTCGGCGAGGTTTTGCTCAACCTGAAGTTCATGGGGCAGCTTCTGCTCCTCGCCGTGACCGCCGCTTTTCTGAAGAACCTGGAGAGCGCCTTCGGCGGGGGGCAGATCGCCGCCCTGACCCGCAGCATCATCTTCCTCGTCCTGGTGGGGATCTGCCTCTACAGCTTCAACGTTGCCCTCAACCTGGCCGGGAAGGCGATCGATGATATGGTCGATTTTACCCTCTCCTCCCTGCCGGTGCTGACGGCGTTTCTGGCGGCGCAGGGAAACCTGGTCTCCGCGGCGCTGTTTCATCCCCTGATCATCTTCGGGATCAACTTCTTCGGGATGCTTATCCGCAGCGCCGTCTTTCCGCTGATCTATTTCAGCGCCGTTTTGGGGCTGGCCGATCACTTCTCGCCGCACTTCAAGGTGGGCAGGCTGGCGGAGCTCTTTCAGGAGCTGAGCATATGGGGTCTGGGGATCAGCATGACCGTCTTCGTCGGTATCCTCACGGTGCAGGGAGCCGCCGGGACGGTGGCCGATGCGGTGGGCCTGCGGACGGCCAAATATATGACCGCCGCCTTTGTTCCGGTGGTCGGGAAGATCCTTTCCGATGCCGTCGAAGCGGTGGCCGGGGCCTCGCTTATCCTGAAAAACGGCATCTTTCTCTCCGGGGTGGTGCTGCTGCTATTGCTGATGCTCTTTCCCCTGTTGAAGCTGGGGGCGATCACACTGCTCTACAAGATCAGCGCCGCCCTGGTGGAGCCGCTGGGGGAGGCGGAGCTGGGCAGCTGCCTCAAGATCATGAGCCGCTCGATGGCTCTTGTTCTTGCCGCGCTCGCCTCCGTCGGGGTGATCTTTATCCTCGCGGTCACCGTTCTCGTGGGCGCGGGAAATGTGGCGATTATGTTCCGGTAGGGGTGAGCTGGTGCTGGCACTGGTGGGCGGTTTGGTCCGCAATCTGGTGGTAATCATATTTCTCAATGCCCTGCTGGAGATGCTCCTGCCGCAGGGGGAGTTCCGCCGCTATATCCGCCTGTTGACGGGGCTCATCGTCATCTTGATGGT
>JAAZIG010000295.1 GCA_012510325.1 Bacillota bacterium | reverse complement strand
GCTTTGGGGCTGGCCACGCCGACGGCGATCATGGTGGGGACAGGGCTCGGGGCCGGGAAGGGCATCCTGATCAAAGGCGGCGAATACCTGGAGCGTGTGGAGAAGATCGATACCGTGGTCCTCGACAAAACCGGGACCATCACCCGGGGGGCTCCCGCGGTCACCGATCTGTTGGTCCTGCCGCCCCTGGGGGAGGAAGAGCTGCTGAGCGCGGCGGCTTCGGGGGAAAACAGATCGGAGCATCCCCTGGGCCGGGCGGTTGTTGAAGCAGCCGGGAAAAGAGGTATACTGCTGAAAGACGTTGACAATTTTGTCGCCCTGCCCGGACAGGGGATCAGTTTCACTCTCGCCGGCGAGACCTGGCTCATCGGCAATGAAAAGCTGGCTGATTCGGCCGGTGTCGATATTGAAGCGCTGCTCCCGCAGAAAAATCGCTGGGAAGAAGAGGGCAAAACTGTGATGCTGGTGCTGCAAGGGCAGCACCCCGCCGGGATGGTCGCCCTCGCCGATACCGTCAAAGAGAGCGCCGGGCAGGCCCTTTCGGAGCTGCAGCAGATGGGCCTCGATCTGTACATGCTCACCGGAGACCAGGAAAAAACCGCCAAGGCTATCGCCGGTCAGGTCGGCATCGACAAAATTATCGCCGAAGTGCTGCCGCAGCACAAAGCTGAAGCGGTGCAGAAGCTCAAAGATGCCGGGCGCGTTGTGGCCATGGTGGGGGACGGGATCAACGATGCTCCCGCTCTGGCCACCGCCGATGTGGGGATGGCCATCGGCACCGGGACCGATGTGGCCATGGAGAGCGCGGCGATCACTTTGATGCAGGGTGATTTAAGGAAAATCGCTTCGGCAATCCGCCTTTCCCGTCAGACGCTGCGCAAGATTCGGCAAAACCTTTTCTGGGCTTTTTTCTACAATATGATCACCGTGCCCCTGGCCATCTTCGGTGTGTTTACGCCTGTTGTCGGCGGAGCGGCGATGGCTCTGAGTTCGGTGTCAGTGGTGACCAATTCCCTTCTGTTGAAGCGTTACAATCCCGATCAGGTTTAGCAGCTGCTGATTTCAAATAGCGCTTCGCCTTTTATCCGGCGGCCCTTGTTTCCGGGCCGCCAGTTTGTCTCCCTTCCTGCTTTGCGGATCTGTCCGGGGAAGCCGCTCTGATTGGCTGAAAAAGAAAAACATATTGGGTTATCTGAACATTTGTGGTATAAATTCGGTAGAGAGTAAATTCGGGAGGTTTTAATGTCCAGTAAACTGCCGATTATCCCGCTGGCGCTGCCCTTGCCGTTTCCCTCGCCGGATTCGGTCAACGCCTACTTGATCGATGATGATCCCTTAACTCTGGTCGATCCCGGTCTTAAAAGCAGCCTTTCCCTCGAAAGGCTGGAGCAGGGCCTGGCCGCTCACGGAATCGATCTTTCCTCGATCAAAAGGATTCTGCTCACCCACGGCCACCATGATCATTTCGGCGCTGCTGGAGAGCTGCAGCGCAGGAGCGGTGCGGAGGTGCTCATTCACGAAGAAGATCTGCCCAAGCTTGCCCCCGCCGGGGAGGCGGAGGGGGAACTTTATCTGGCCAATACCGGAATCCCCCGGGAGATCCTCGGCGGGCTCGGCAGGGCCGGACAGATGCTGGATCGCTATTGCGATCCCATTGAGGAGGTCGGGGTCTTCGACAGCGGCGGAATCGTGGAGTTCGCACATTTTTCCTTGCAAGTACTGCATCTGCCCGGACACAGCGCCGGACATACCGCTTTTTTCTGGCCGGAGAGAGCTCTCCTGCTATCCGGCGATCTCGTGCTTCCCGAAATCACCACCAATCCGCTGGCGGAGTATACCATGACCCCGGCAGGGGTTAAGCGCACTCTCAGCCTGGCCCAGATGCTCGACAGCCTCGAGCAGCTGGCTGAATTAAAGATTGACCTGATCTATCCGGGCCACGGCGCCTCCATCGAAGAACCGCTGCCGCTCATCGATTCCCGCCTCGCCTTCTATCGGCAGCGCCTGGAAGAGATCCACGCTCTTTTGAAATCGACCGGCCCACGGAACCCTTACGAGCTGGCGCTCGCTCATTTCGGGGGGGCGGCTCAAGGGTCTCGATATCATCCTGGCGGTGAATGAGATTCTGGTCAACCTCGACCTCCTTGTTGATCAGGGGCGCGCTTCTGAGGAACAGGTTGAAGGGACGGCTCTATTCGAGGTTCGCTAAAAAGG
>JAAZIG010000294.1 GCA_012510325.1 Bacillota bacterium | reverse complement strand
GCGTTACCAGGAAGTTATCGGCAGACTGGGACTGCGGAAATAGGAAAGAGCCTGAAAGGAGGCTTTTAACAGCTTGGAAACATTTTCATTGGAACTGGAAGGCCGCACCCTGAAGCTGGAGACAGGGCGAATGGCCCGGCAGGCCGGCGGTTCGGTTTTAATCAGTTATGGCGAGACGGTGCTTCTGGTGAGTGCGACGATGTCGAATGAACCCCGCGAAGGGGTTGATTTTTTTCCGATGACAGTCGATTACGAGGAGCGGCTCTATGCAGTGGGCCGGATCCCCGGCGGTTTTATCAAACGCGAGGGAAGGCCCACGGAAAAGGCAACCCTCACCGCCCGCCTCACCGACCGGACCCTGCGCCCGCTTTTCCCGAAGGGGATGCGCAACTCGGTCCATATTGTCGCCACCGTGCTCTCCATTGATCAGGACTGCCCCCCGGAGATCCTCTCCATAATCGGGGCTTCGGCGGCGCTCTCGATCTCGCCGATTCCCTTCAGCGGACCTGTCGGCGCCGTCTCCGTCGGATTTCTTGACGGAGAGCCGCTGATCAATCCGGATCTGGAAAATTCTCAGCAGAGCAAACTGCATCTGACCGTGGCCGGCACCAGGGAATCCATCAATATGGTTGAAGCCGGCGCCGAGGAGATCGGCAAGGAGGATCTCCTGGCCTCTCTCAGCAGAGGTCACGAGGTCATCAGGGAGATCGTCGCTCTGCAGGAGGAGATGGTCGCCCGGGTGGGGCTGCCCAAAGCGGAGGTGCACCGTCCGGAGCCCCTTCCCGAGCTGACGGCCAAACTCGAGCCGTTCTTCCGCCAGCGCATCGATCAGGCCATGCGCACCGTGGAAAAACTGGAGCGCGAAGAGAACCTGGCCGCCGTCAAGGAAGAGGCGCTGGAGCAATACCTCGAAGAGTATCCCGATCACGAAGAGCAGATCAAGGAGATCTTTGGAGAAGCGCTGAAGAAAAGCATGCGCACGATGATCCTGAAAGAATCCGTGCGCACCGACGGGCGCGGACCGGCGGAGATCCGCCCGATCAGCTGTGCTGTTTCACTGCTGCCACGGACGCACGGTTCAGGCCTGTTCACCCGGGGACAAACCCAGGTGCTCAATGTCTGCACCCTCGGTGCGCCCAGGGATGTGCAGATCCTGGACGGGCTGGGGATCGAGGAGTCGAAGCGGTTCATACACCATTACAACTTCCCTCCGTACAGCGTCGGTGAGGCCGGCTTTATCCGCGGCCCCGGACGGCGCGAGATCGGGCACGGCGCCCTTGCGGAGAGGGCTCTGGGGATCGTTGTTCCCGACGAAGAGGAATTCCCCTACACCATTCGCCTGGTCTCCGAGGTGCTCGAATCGAACGGTTCCAGCTCCATGGCCAGCATCTGTGCCGGCTCCCTGGCGATGATGGATGCGGGAATCCCTGTGGAGAAGGCCGTTGCCGGCATCGCCATGGGGCTGATCAAGGAAGATGATGAGACCGCGATCCTCTCCGATATCCAGGGGATCGAGGATTTTCTCGGCGATATGGACTTCAAGGTCGCCGGAACGGAGCAGGGGATCACCTCCCTGCAGATGGATATCAAGACCAGCGGTATCTCCATGGAGATACTCTCCCGCGCTCTCGATCAGGCTATGGAGGGCTACCGCTATATCCTGGGAGTTATGAGCGAAACCATCGCCGAACCGCGGCCCGAGCTGTCACCGTATGCGCCGCGGATGATCACCATGCAGATCGATGTCGACAAGATTCGCGACGTCATCGGCCCGGGAGGCCGGGTGATCAACAAGATTACCGCCGATACAGGGGTGGAGATCAACGTCGAAGCCGACGGCAAGATCTACATTCTGGCGGTGGATCTCGAAGCGGGGAACAAAGCGCAGGAGATTATCGAGGAGCTCATCGCCGATGTCGAGCCGGGACGGGTCTACATGGGCAAGGTAACCCGGGTCGAGCGCTACGGCGCCTTCATCGAGGTGCTTCCGGGGAAAGAGGGGCTGCTCCACATTTCACGGATGGATCACTGTCACGTGGAGCGAACGGAAGATGTGGTCAACTTGGGTGACGAGATCGAGGTGAAGGTGCTCGATATCGACGATAAGGGACGGATCAATCTTTCACGCAAGGCGATCCTGCCCCGACCGGCCAATCTGCCGCCCCGCGATCGCGATCGCGATCGGGACAGGGACCGGCGGCCGGGTTCCGGACAGCGTTCCGGTTCCGGACAGCGTCCCCGAAGAAAATAGCGGACCCCTGCCGGCGCAGCCGCGCCGGCGGATCAGGCCGCTTGGT
The DNA here is from genome assembly GCA_012510325.1 of Bacillota bacterium. Taxonomy (GTDB): domain Bacteria; phylum Bacillota; class Dethiobacteria; order DTU022; family DTU022; genus JAAZPQ01. The sequence goes on along the minus strand of JAAZIG010000294.1, from coordinate 2,432 downwards.
GGTGCTTTAAAAAGAAAACCCTAGCTGCTAGGGTTTTTTTCATGGGCGCATAAGCAAAATCGCCGGCGCATAGACTCTAGAAAATTAACCAAAGCGGTGAAAGTGGGAATATAGCAGTGCTCAGATCCTGGCGCCTCTCTGAAAAAGTGGCTCTCGGCCTGCTCATTCTTCTGGGAGCGGCTCTGGCGACCAGCGCCCTGCAGCAGCTCCGCGCCGCCGCGCCGGAAGCGATCTACTTTGTGCCGGACCGCCCTTTTCAGATAGCGCTCACTTTCGAAACCCGCTGGAGCAGCGAGGGGCTGAGCGAGCTGCTGCAGATCCTGGAGGCGGGGGAGGTAGCCGCCACATTTTTCCTCACGGGCGACTGGCTCAAAGAACATCCCCAGGAGGCGGCGGCGATCTTGAAGCAGGGTCACGAGATCGGCAACCATACCCTCAGCGACACCGTCCTGCTCTATCTCTCCCCCGAGGAGATCACCGCCGAGCTGGAGGGTTTCAGCGAAGCGGCCCGGGAGATCCTCGAGTATCGACCCCGCCTGTTCCGGCCGCCGCGGGGCCTGTATAACGGTGTTGTTTTGGAAGCCGCCAGGCAGCAGCGCTGCCGAACGGTGCTCTGGTCCGTCGAATCATACGATACCCACGCCCGCAACCCCGGCGAGATGAGCGCGCGGATCGCCGGCCGGCTGCACCACGGGGCCATTGTCCTGTTCCGGGTGGGGGCGCCGGTCCTGGAAGAAGCGCTGCCGGAGATTCTGGCCCATCTGCAGGAGCAGGGCTATCAGGCGGTGACCGTATCGGAGCTGCTGAAGGGCGCACCGGAAAACTGAAGATGGTGAAGATGGCTTGAACCGCAACAGATCCGCTGAGAGGAGGCGAGGCTATCTCTGCAGCAGAGAGTAAGAAGCGATGGTGGAAATGGGCCGCCCTGTTCCTGCTTCTGGCCGCCGCCGCGGCGGTGCTTCTCTTTCAATTTGAAGAGCCGCTGCGGCGCCGTTATCAGGGGGTGAAGGCCGGGGTGACCCTGCGGGGCCGCTCCATGGAATATCTTTTGCCCGGCGAGGTGTCCACAGTCGTCGGGGAGCTGGCGCAGCATGAAGGGCGCGAAGCGGTCAGCGCGCAGATCGATCTGGCTAAGGACCGGATCATTCCCGAGGTGAACGGGCTCGCCGTGGATCGGGAGAGCACCGTCGATCTGGTGATGAGCGCACGCCCCGGGGAGCAGCTCAACCCTGTCTACAGCGAGCTCTACCCGCCGATCTGCTGGGAGCAGTATCCGGCGATGGTGGCGGAGCAGGGCAATCCGCGGAAACCCTGTGTCGCCCTGATGATCAATGTGGCCTGGGGGGAGGAGGAGCTCCCGGAGATGTTGCGGGTGCTCAAGGAGGAGCAGGCCGGCGCCACCTTCTTCCTCGTCGGACGGTGGGCGGAACAGAATGGGGCTCTTGTTGAGGCCATCGCCGCCGGAGGGTTTGAGCTGGGCAACCACGGCTACTCCGACAGCGAAACTTTTCCGGAGCTGGATGCCTGGAACAGCGTCCGCTCTCTCCGGCAAACCAATGAGATCATCTTTGATGCGGCAGGCAGCTACCCGCGCTACTTTACGCCGCACAAGGGCGAGTTCAGCCCCCTGACCCTGGAGATCGTCTCCCGGCAGGGGATGCGCACCGTGCTTTGGACCCTCGATACCGTCGACTGGCAGAAACCGGGAGTGAAGCAGATGGAGGAGCGGATCATGGGACGGCTGGAGCCGGGTCGGATCATCTTGATGCATCCCACCGCCGATACGGTGCAGCTGCTGCGGGAGATCCTGCCGCAGATCAGGGAGAAAGGGCTCGCCGTTGTCAGCGTCGACGAGCTGCTCGATCCGGGCTGGTGGAGATGAGGGCGCTGCCGGCGGTGCCCTCGCCACTGGCGCTGCTCCTCGGCCTTATCGGCACCCTGCTGATCCCGGCCCTCTGCTGCGGACTGCTCCGCCTGCCGCAGCAGCAGGTCCGCCGCGGCGTCAATCTGGACGGAACCCTCCTGGAAGGGCTCTCCCGCAGCGATGTGGAAGCGCACCTCCACAAGCTTGCCGGGGAGCTGGAGCAGCTGCCGCGCAGCGCTTTCATCGATCCGCGCAGCGGCGCTATCGTCCCGGAGATGCCCGGAAGACAGCTCGATATCTCCCTGACGGCGGCCCTGTTGCTGGAGGCCCGGGCCAACAGCAGGGTTCTGCCGGTGCTGGTCACACTCGATCCGGAGATCACCGCCTCTCATTTTGACGCCGCCTACGAGGAGATCGGCAGCTTCCGCACCTGGATCGGCGGGGGCGGCAACCGTGCCGCCAATATTGTCCTCGCCACGACCGCGCTGAACAATTATCTGCTGCTGCCCGGAGAGATCTTCTCCTTCAACACAGCCACCGGCCCGCGCACCGCCGAGAGAGGCTACCG
>JAAZIG010000293.1 GCA_012510325.1 Bacillota bacterium | reverse complement strand
GAAAGGTATTCATTGCCGGTCAGGCAGAGGCTCTCCTCTTTCGGAAGCCCGGGGGAGGCGGTCATCAGTTCTCTGATCCGTTCTTCAGCGGTGATCTGTTTTGTCATCTCTTGCTTCCTCCAGCAGGCGGCAGCAGCTGCCGCTAAATTAAGTTCACTAGACGCCTCTAATAAATTACCGGTTCGGGGGGTAAATCCCTTTTTTCAAACCACAGAAAGGGGGTCTCTTTTCTTGGAAGGGGCTGGAGGGATGAACGGTGAGCTGGGCGGTAGCGGTTGAAACAGAAAACCGGGCTTGCGGTCCGCCGCAAGCCCGGTTATTTTCGTAAAAGCAGAAACCGGTTTTAGCTGTATGCGGCGAATCCTTTGCCCAGAATGGTGTAGCCGGTGATCAACTTCATGATCTCGCTGGTGCCATCGGGGATAGTCATCAGCCGGGCATCTCTGAAATACCTCTCCAGAGGCATCTCTTGCGAGATCCCCATGCCGCCGTGAATCTGGATCGCCATATCGGTCACCTTGAACGCAGCCTGTCCGCCATAGGCCTTGGCCATGGCCGAGAGCCTTCTTGCTTCCCGATCGCCATCGATGATCGCTGTCGCAGCCTTGTAGCCTAGCAGCCTGGCCGTTTCGATCAACACGCTCATCTCGTAGAGCATCTCCTGGATCAGCTGGAACTTGCCGATAGGCTTGCCGAACTGGACCCTCTCACGAGCGTATTTTACCGAAGCCTCGAACGCGGCCTGGGCAATTCCCACCGAGGCCAGACCCATCCCGGCACGCGGAATAGTCAGCATGGCGGTGATCGGGGTCATCGAGGTGAGCAGCTTCATGAAACCGTCCGGGATATTCAGGCTTCCCGAGGTGATCGCCTTCTCCATCAGCAGGCTCATCTCGTTTTCTACCGGAACTTTACAGTTATCGAAGAACATCTCCCCGGTAGGCGAGGCTTTCCAGCCCATCTTGGGCGATTCGGTGGCCTCGAAGGGAGAGATCTCCTTCTCCACCAAAAGGAAGGTGGCGTCGCCGGTGTCGGCATCTTTCACCCCGACGAAAGCGGTGTCGGCGATGGTGGCGTTGCTGATCCATGATTTGGTTCCGTTGACGATATAGTAGTCGCCCTCGCGCTTTGCCGTTGTGCTGAGGTTGGAAGTATCACAACCGGCATCCGGCTCGGTCTCGGCAAAACAGCCGATAAATTCTGCAGCTTCAAGCCTGGGAACCAGTCTCTTGCGGGCGTCTTCCGAAGCCGAGGGAGCGAAAATAGCAGGAATCGCACCCATCCCGAAAAGGGGCAGCAGGCTGGGCCAGACCCGGCCAAACTCTTCTGCGATGATGCCGAACATGACCGGATCGAGCAGATCCTCGATGCTCTCGGGATCAAGGCCCACGCCGACCTTCTTCAGCGTCTTCATCACGTTGACGCCTTCTTCTCTGCTGAGGGGCCCTTTCGGATCGCGCTCGTCAACAATGGGAGCAAATTCTTTCTCTAGCAGTTCGCGTACACTTTGCTGGAACATCTGTTGTTCATCGTTAAATTTGAAATCCATGGACAAACCTCCTGGTAATCACATATTATAAGACTGAATAGATGCGCGGTACAGGAAGTGCTCCAGCCCAGGTCGCGACGAAAAAGATGACCGTCTGCTCCAGGCCGGGGCACTTTCCAACCGCTTAACTATAATTGAACTGTCCTACCCGATCAGAGACTGCAGCTTCATCGCCAGCGGCATATCGCCTTTGATCTTCAATTTCCCGGCCATGAAAGCGGAGGTGGCGTTGAGCTCTCCGGCAACCAGTTTGGCCAGATCATCGACGCTCATGATAATGGTCACATTGGGGCTGTCGTGAGCCGCTTCCACCAGCTCGGCTTTTCCATCGGCAACCTTCGCATGGACAACGGCAGTCTCATCTCCGGTAATCTCAAACTGAAACACTGCGTTCAGGTCACCCAGTTTTTCCGGGCTGGCCTCTACCTCTACTCTTTTCCTAATGTCTGCAAGAACATCTGCTAAAGCCACTATTGTTTCCTCCTTTTATTTTTAAAATTTCCACTCCTGCAAAATACTTGGGACCGATACTGAGCTGCTACTCACCTCCTTAAGGATATACAGTTTTGAGCCTGCCCGGGTCTGAAGCAGCTGACAGCGTTTAATTCTTGCTTTTTTACGCGGCTTCTTTGCCCGGGAACAGGCGCGTTAGCACCTTGCCGGTCAGGCTTCGGGGGGAGTTCATCGGCGAAACCGACCATATGATCCGCTTTGGAGCTTATTCCGGCCTTGCTTTCGCCTTTTTCATACCGGAATATTTCTGGGGTGTTCTTTTCTGGAATTTCAGCGACGTGGGGGACTCCGGAATTATCGTGCTTCAGATACCCACGCCATTCAATAAATCCCCCTTTTGCAAAATTCGAGCAAGAATGTACTATTGTACTATTAAGTATATTCAATATTGTCTTACAAACTCCTTCTATGTTTAAAAAAATTAAACGTTTACTATTGATATGAGCGAAAATGGAAAGGTATAACGGAGATCTTACAGTAAAATATCGGCCCGATTCCACCGGATAGCCTTTAGTTCGACGCTTAACTTTCTTGACAACGGGTGGTTAAAATCTTATAATCCAGATGAAAGCTTTAGCCTGTCGGGGTGGCGGAACAGGCAGACGCGCACGCTTGAGGGGCGTGTGGTAAACACCGTGTGGGTTCGACTCCCATCCCCGACACCACGCTTATGCGCACTGTTTTGCGGAGCTCATCCGCGAAGAAGCAAAAAGCCTGCTCACAAGAGCAGGCTTTTTGCTTGGAATGTGCCTGAGCTGAGCGGGAGGGCTGACCCTTTTGTCATTGTGGAGGCGATGAGGGGAAAGAAACAAACAAGAATGGGGAAAAAAGGTAGGGCCGCTTAGGTCATGAGAAGAAATCCAGGGGGGAATTGATACCACAAAATGGGCTTGAGCGCAGCGAATTTGTTGTCACCTCCTGAATAAAAATATCGTCGTATGGTAGGGCTGACAGCCATCCTTTTGTACGGTAAACTTAAGACAAATTAATTGGCAAAATTGGTTTACGAATGTAACACGCAGCATCTATATTATGGCATTTAACCGTATGGCAACGACTCAGGGTAATGAATAAAAT
>JAAZIG010000292.1 GCA_012510325.1 Bacillota bacterium | reverse complement strand
GCGGCCGTCCGGTGAACCGCTTCACCCATATTCACCGCTCCACGGAAGATCTGATCAACAAGGTCAAGCTGCAGCGTCTTCTGGGGCAGCAGACAGGAACCTGTTTTCAGCGCTGCGTGGGTCTGGATGCGCTCAATGCGCTGGAGATCACCACTTTTGAGATGGAGCAGGATCTGGGAATACCCTACCACCGGCGTTTCAACAGATTCTTGCAGCAGGTACAAGATGAGAATGCAGTGTGCGGCGGGGCTATGACCGATCCGAAGGGGGATCGGGGCAAGCGCCCTCACGAGCAAGCCGATCCCGATCTGTACTTGCGAATTATCGGTGAAAACAGAGCGGGGATCACCGTCAGGGGAGCGAAATGCCACCAGACCGGAGCGCTGAATTCACACTATATCATCGTTATGCCCACCCTGGCGATGCAAGAGGAAGACAGGGATTATGCGGTCTCTTTTGCGATAGAGGCGGATGCCCCTGAAATTGTTTATGTGCTCGGCCGGCAGCCTTCGGACACCCGCAAACAGGAGAGCCACCGGGCTGATCTGGGCAACCGCGAGTTTGGGGGGCAGGAATGTCTGCTCCTTTTTGACGACCTTTTTGTTCCCTGGGAGCGAGTCTTTATGTTCAAAGAGTACCGCTATTCCGGGCGCCTCGTGGAGCGCTTTGCCGGATACCACCGGCAAAGCTACGGCGGCTGCAAGGCCGGAGTTGGCGACGTCCTCATCGGGGCGGCGGCGGCGCTGGCGGAATTCCAGGGTGTGGACAGGGCTTCGCATATCAAGGACAAGCTGGTGGAGATGATTCACCTTAACGAAACTCTGTTCTGCTGCGGCATTGCCTGTTCAGCCCAGGGGCAGCCGTCTTCCTCCGGTGCTTACCTCATCGATCTGCTGCTGGCCAATGTCTGCAAGCTCAATGTGACCCGTTTTCCCTATGAAATTGCCAGATTGGCTGAAGATATCGCCGGGGGGCTGATCGCCACCCTGCCCTCTCTCGCCGATCTGGAACATCCCCGGATCGGACCGCTGTTGCAAAAGTACTTTCAGGGGATCTCCGGTGTTGAGACCGCCTGCCGTCTAAAGATGCTGCGCTTGGTGGAAAACCTGACTCTGGGCCCGGCAGCGGCGGCTTACCTCACCGAGTCGATGCACGGTGCCGGGTCGCCCCAGGCGCAGCGGGTCATGATCGCCCGCCAGGCCGATCTGGCTCATAAAAAGACTTTGGCGGGAAAACTTGCCGGCCTGGAAGAGGGCCGCGGTTGACCGACTGGGCAAATTGGGTTGGCGGCAGGGAAAAGGGCGGGCGATCGGGAAACAAAAAAAGGCGGCTGAAATAACGGAACCATGTTTCATGGAATAAAATAGGGAGGTGGCGCCGGTGCAAAGCAAACCGGATTACTCGATCAGGGTTATCGGCCGGATGGCCAAAGTGCTCCACTGTTTCACCCGTCAAGATCCGGTGCAATCCCTGATGGATATTACCAGGGCCACGGGCTTGCATAAAAGTACTGTCTTCCGAATCCTGGATACCCTTGAACAGCTGGAATGGATCCGCCGTGATCCCCAAACCGGGACCTACCGGCTGGGGTTTGGCTTATTTGAACTGGGTTCCCGGGCGATTCAGGGGCTGAATTTTTATGAAGCCAGCATCGGCCATCTCAAGGAATTGGTCAAAATTACACAGCAGACTGTTCATCTGGTGGTTCACGACAACGGGAAAGCCCTTTACATAAACAAGGTGGAAGAGCCCGGCGCCATTGTCGTGCAGCCCTCTCAGATCGGGCTGCGTTTGCCGATGTACTGCACCGCTGTGGGCAAGGTTTTGCTGAGTGATATGCCTCCGGCAAAGGTGACCGCGCTTTTGGAGAAAGAGGGGATGGCCCGGATCACCGCCAACACAATCGATGAGCCGGCCGCTCTATTCGCCGATCTTGCCGGGATTCGCGAACAGGGCTATGCGCTCGATGACGAGGAGATTCAGGTTGGTTTGCGCTGTGTTGCCGCCCCGGTCAGGGATTTCACCGGAAAGGTGGTTGCCGCCATCAGTGTGAGCGGATTAACCGCCGTCTTCTCCGAAGAGCGGCTCCCTTTCTTTGTCGAAGCGCTGAAGAAAACAGCGCTGCGGCTTTCAGCTGAGATAGGCTGGAGCGATCGATAAAGGCGACCGCCTTTTCAGCGGTTACCAGATGGCGTTGCCACAAACGGGATCCCAGGGCGGGAAAGCCGACTCGGTTTTCTCGTGGGGATACTGTTTCGAAAATAAAACCAGGCGCTGGGAGCGGGTTAAAGCAGGGGTTATAAAAATTTTAAATTGCTTTAATTTAGTCATTTCGTGAAACCATATTTTGCTATGTGAAACCGGAGGGTGGAAAATGAAAGCGAGCTATGTGATGGGGAACAAGGCAATAGCGGCCGGAGCTTTGGAGGCGGGGGTTTCTTTTGTCACCGGCTATCCGGGAACGCCGGCGACTGAAATCGTGGAAGAATGCTTGCATGGCGAAGATGTTTATGTGGAATGGTCGGTCAACGAAAAGGTTGCTTTGGAGATGGCTACGGGCGCCTCCCTGTGCAATCTCCGCTCTCTGGCGGTGATGAAGCACAACGGGACCAACTTTGCCGCAGATTTTATCATGCACCTTAATTTTACCGGTGTCTGCGGGGGGTTGGTGCTGGTGTCCGCCGACGATCCGGGAGGCAACTCCTCACAGAACGAAGAAGATACGCGGATTTTGCTGCATACTTATGGACATCTCCCCGTTTTCGATCCGGCTACGCCTGCCGAGGCCAAGGAGATGATCAAGGAAGCGTTTGAACTGTCAGAAGAAATGGGTTCCTGTTATATCCTTCGTCCGGTGATGCGGATCTGCCATTCCCGCTCGGTGATTCAGCTTTCTGCACAGAAGAAGCTGCAACGGGTCCCGCAGTTTGTGGACGACCGTTCGCGTTTTGTGATGAGCGCCGTCAGCGAGCCCCGGGCCGGGGGCAAAATGAGGCCGCTGTGGAGACATGCCCTGTTGAATCAAAAACAGGCTGATTTTAGCAGATACGCCGAGGAGAGCGTCTTTAATTCTATCGAGGACGGTGTCGGGCCGATCGGCTTTGTCGGTTGTGGGATCGGGTACAGCTATATCAAGGAAGCCGAGACCGTTCTGCGCAGGAAATTTCCCGTTTTAAAATTGGGGACCCTGCCTCTCCCCAGGCAAAAGGTGCTCACTTTCCTCAGAGGCTTGGAAAAAGTGGTGGTGTTCGAAGAGATCGAACCGGTCGTGGCCGGGCTGCTCCGCGGCATCTGCAGCGATGAGGGGCTCACGGTGAAAATCCTGGGACGGGATCAGTTTTTACCCGGAGAGGGAGAGTTGACCACGGAAGAGGTTATCGCTGCTGCTGCCAGACTGGGGCTGGTTGAAAGGCCCGCTGCGGTCAAGCCTGCGGCGGTGGAAGCCCCGGTGCGCACCCGCACACAGTGTATCGGCTGCAGCCACCGGGGCCTGCTCAGTGCCCTGAAACAGGTCTCCCGTAAAAACAAAGCCATTGTCACGGGGGATATCGGTTGCTATGATGCCGGCAGCTTCCCCCCCATTGAGTTACAGTCGACCATCTTTTGTATGGGCTCTTCCATACCGGTGGCTTCAGGGATTGCCAAGACTGGAATCGATCGACCGGTCGTAGCCGTTATCGGGGATTCAACCTTTTTCCATAACGGGTTATTGGGGCTGGTTGGAGCCGTCTCCAATCAATCCAGAATCACCGTGGTCCTTTGTGATAACCGTACCACTGCGATGACCGGTTTCCAACCGCATCCCGGCAGCGGGGAAAATATTTTCCAGGAAACTGTACCGGCACTTTCTCCTGAAAAGATCGGTCAGGCCCTGGGTGTGAAAACGCGGATAATCAATCCCTATCTTTTGGAAGAGAGTAAAACAATATTGGATCAGGCGATCAGGGAAGAGGGTGTTTCCCTGGTCATCTCCAGGGCGCCCTGCTACCTTTTAAGCACCCGCAGGGGGGGGCAGCCTTATTTCGCCAGGCGCGAGGTGAGGATGGTTCCGGAACGCTGCAACGGCTGTAAAATTTGCATCAACGACCTGGGATGTCCGGCTCTGTATTACATGGAAGATGAAAACAGAGTGGCCGTCGATCTGAAGAGCTGTGTCCACTGTGGCCTGTGTGCAGATCTCTGCAGGAGAGGAGCGATCATTACAGTATGAAAATGGATCTGGTTATCTGCGGTGTTGGCGGTCAGGGCAACTTGCTGGCCTCGGTGGCGATTGCAAATTACGCCATGCGAAAAGGGTTAAACGTTATTGGCACTGAGACCATTGGAGCCGCCCAGCGCGGCGGATCGGTAGTATCCCACCTTCGAATTTCAGAGGAGAAGATCTATTCGCCAACTGTACCGGCGGGGGCTGCAGACGTTATCCTCGGTTTTGAACTGGTCGAAGCGCTTCGCCATATTGACAGGCTCAATCCCGGGGGTTGCTATATTGTCAATTCTGAAACCGTGCCGACGGTTCTTGGCAATATGGGGCTGGATCGATACCCGCCGGAAGGAGAAATATTGCGGGAGCTGCGCCTGCGTTCGGCAAAGGGTTATCTGATCAATGCTTCGGAAAAAGCACGCGAACTGGGTGGAGCGATCATGACAAATATTGTTTTGCTCGGTGCGCTCAGCCGGGTGCTCCCTTTCTTTGAGCAGGAGGATCTTGCCGCTGTGTTGGCGGAGCTGCTTCCGGCAAAAGTGCTGGCGGTCAATCTGCAGGCCTTGAAAGCCGGTTATGATCTCGTTGCTTAGGCGGCGGTTGGTTTGGGAAAGAGTACATTGAGGCCCCTTCGAGCGGGGCTGTCAAAGGAGAGGTTGCCATGAATTTCAACTTAACCGAAGAGCAAGAGATGGTCAGGCAAATGGTGCGGGAATTTGCGGAAAAAGAGGTTGCCCCCAGAGCTGCAGAGATGGATGAGCGCGGGGAGATGCCGACAGAGCTGATCGAGAAAATTGCGGAGATGGGGCTTTTGGGGATCACCGTGCCTGAAGCTTACGGCGGCGGCGAAGGGGATTTTCTCAGCTACATTATCGCAGTTGAAGAGCTGAGCCGCGCCTGCGCCTCCACGGGGGTAACTGTGGAAACCCATGTTTCCCTGGGCACGGAACCGATTCTGAACTGGGGGACAGAAGGGCAAAAGCAAAAATATCTGCCGGGGCTGGCCGCGGGGAAATTGATCGGTTCTTTCGGCTTAACCGAACCCAACGCCGGTTCGGATGCCGCAGCCATTGAAAGCACCGCTGTGCCCGACGGCGATTCCTGGTTGCTGAACGGTTCCAAAATATTTATTTCCAATTCCGGGCTGGCCGATCTGTGCATTGTGCTGGCGATGACCGATCAAACGCTCGGCACCAGGGGGATCAGCGCTTTTATTGTGGAGACCGCCACCCCGGGCTTTAGTGTGGGCCGGCAGGAGGAAAAAATGGGAATCCGCGCGGCAAAAACAGCGTCGCTAAATTTTGATAATGTTCGTGTTCCCCGGGACAATCTCCTCGGTCAGGTCGGGGAAGGTTTCAAAATTGCGCTGCATTCTCTCGACGGCGGCCGCGTGGCCATTGCCGCTCAGGCGCTGGGCATCGCTCAGAGCGCTTTCGACAAGGCCCGGGAATATGCCGGGATGCGGAGGCAATTTAATCGTCCCATCTCCGCCTTTCAAGCGGTTCAGTTTATGCTGGCCGAGATGGCTACAGAGATCAAGGCAGCCCGCATGTTGACTTACCACGCTGCGTGGTTGAAGGATCAGGGGGAACGGATAACCGAAGCGGCGGCGATGGCCAAATATTATGCTTCGGAGGCGGCGACGAAACTGAGCAGCAAGGCCGTTCAAATATACGGGGGCTACGGATATATCCGTGAAAATGGGGTGGAGCGACTGATGCGGGATGCCAAGATCACTGAAATTTATGAGGGAACCACCGAGATCCAAAAGATCGTTATCGCCGGACAGCTGTTGAGATAAGCCCGGATTGCACCCATCAGATCTGCAACTGCTGCGTTAGCCATACGAGTAAGG
>JAAZIG010000291.1 GCA_012510325.1 Bacillota bacterium | reverse complement strand
TTAAATGATGGTGCGGTCTGCAAAGATGCGTGTAAGGGGGAATGAGCGATTTTGCGGAAGCAAGTTCCTAAACATATTGCGGGAGGTGAGTTGAATTTGCAGAAAAAATTTCTCAGTTTAATCGTGGTCAGCATTGCTCTTCTGCTATTTCTGGGGGCAGGATTGCAAGATCCGGGTCTTGTCGGGGCTACTGAAGAAGAACCCCTCGGAGACGAAACGGCATTGCCCTTGGCTCCACAGCCAGAGGAACCCGCTGCACTTGAAACGGAAGCAGGCGAAAATCCGGACGGCCTGGAAGAGCCGGTTGAGCCGGTTGAGGCTCCGGCCCCGGAGCTTGTTTTTCCTGCTGCTGCCGGGAAACTCCTCTCGGCGCCGGCAACTCGGGGTACTTCCGGCGGACCTGATGCAAACGGCAATTTCGAGCCCTGGGGCGTGCCCGGTTCGCTGAAACTGGACAAGACCGCCACGCCGGTGGAGGGAACATCCAACCAGTGGCTGGTCACTCTGACCCTGGAAGGCAAGGATAAAGAGGTGGAGACCACCTCGGATATTGTCCTGGTCATCGATAGGTCGGGAAGCATGAAGGGCTCCCGGATGACAAAAGCAATAGCAGCAGCCAAAAGTTTTGTCAACGAGCTGTTGGCTGATCCAACCGATACCTCCACCAGGATTGCAGTGGTGTCTTATGCCTCTAACGTGACTGTCCACAACCAGGGCAGCCCCTTTAAAGACGCCTCAGGCAAGCAGGCTCTGCTCGATGTTATTGGCGGACTTAAGGCCGACGGGGGCACCTTCACTCAGGCTGGGTTAAGAGAAGCCCGCTTGCTGCTGAACAGCAGCACAGCGGATAACAGGGTTATCGTCCTGCTCAGCGACGGCGAGCCGACGTACAGCTATCCCATTATAAGCGTAAGCAGTAAGCGTAACGAAACCTATTTTACCAAGGTTAGTGGAGGCCTGTTGGGTTTATTTCCTGACTGGTATTCAAGGGATGACCTGGCTGAGAACGTGTTTAATTATAACAGCAGGGTGGGTAGCGGCAGTACGATGACCACTTATATCTCGATCGATTGGCGGTTAAGGGTTTATCATTACCACCACGGCCATAGCGCTATCGCCGAGTCTCGTTTCGCTCAGGCTGATGGGATCACGGTCTATGCGGTAGGTCTCGAAGCCAGTACTGACGGTCAGCATCAGGGTCAGGATATTCTGGACCGGATCGCCCCGGACAGATCGTATGAGGCGACTGAAAGCGACCTGGAGGCGATTTTTCTGGAGATCGCCGGCAGCGTCACTAAAATCGCTGCTGCCAGGAATTGTACGGTTATCGATCCGCTGGGTGATATGTTCTCGATCGTACCCGCAGCAGAACCTGAAATCACAGTTAACCGGGGTACGGCAATCTACGATCCATTGTCAAGAACGATAACCTGGTCGGACTTTACTGTCCGCGAAGGTTATCCGGCAACTATGAGCTATATTGTCGAGATAGATCCTTCTGCCCAGAGCGGTGTGCTTTACCCGACGAACAAGCCTACCCATGTTGATTACACCAATGTTCAGGGCGATCCTGCCAAAAAGTATTTTCCCATTCCCGAGGCGGGTATTAAGGCTGCCGGATCCATCAAGATTACCAAGACGGTGCAAAATGATGATGGCAGCGGGAAGAGATTTCCCATCTACGTGGTCAGAGCGGAGGACGGCCGTACCTGGAGCGCACTGCTGGCCCATGGAGAGACGGCAAGCATCACCGGACTGGGCGTGGGAACCTACAGCATCAGCGAGGTGATTCCCATGGGTTACGAGTTCATCAGTATCAGTTCGTCACCGGTGATCTTTACCGTGGAGAATCCCACGGCGGAGTTTACGGTCACCGTTGTCAATAAAAAGGTGAATAAGCCCTGGTTCTGGGATGAAGATGAAAAAACCAATACTTTCAAGGTGGGGCTTTGGTAATGTGGCACTCTCCTTGTAACCCTGAGCCACTCCCCTTGTCATCCTGAGCGCAGCGAAGGATCCCGGGCAGCCGGCGGGGAGACAGGGGTTGCAGAAAGAAACTGAAGCCGGTATCGGCGATAGAT
>JAAZIG010000038.1 GCA_012510325.1 Bacillota bacterium | reverse complement strand
TGGCTGCTGCCGCGGAGCGACTTCTCGTTGTTCTCGTCGGAAAGATCGGAAACATCGTAGGGATAGAGGCGCACAATGTCACGCAGCGCCGAATCGCACTGGATGGAAAGATATTCGGTGTAGTTGTCTACGTTGAAGACCGCCTTGGCCGTGTTGATCACTTTCCAGATCACGACTATCCCGATGATGATAGGATTGCCCAGGCGATCGTTGATCTTTTGTTTCTCATTGTTCAGAGTCATCGCTTTCAGCGAGATCTTCTTGTTGGGCCACTGGACGTTGGCTGCCTGGCTCTTCTCCTTGTCGGTAGCCTGCACCAGGGAGATGACCCCCGAGGAGGTCGCCGCAGAGGCTGGATTTACGGCAACGGTAAAGGGATGGACAAAGAAAAAGCCTTCACCTTTGAGGGTGCCGTAGTAGCGGCCAAAGAGAGTCAGCACCAGAGCTTCATTCGGTTTAAGCACCTTTAGCCCGATGAAAAGAATCGGTCCCACGATAAATAAGTAAAGCGAACTGGCCACGATCAGCACCACCCTGGCAGCAGTAGAGATCTGTTCGGGCGTCAGCATAACCCCGCGGATAAACAGAAACAGCGCCCCGATCATCAGCAAAATGTTCAACAGAAGCAGCGGCATCCCCCCGGTTGCCGGCGGCACGATCTCCTGATCATGAACCCTTTCTCCGCCCGCGCCATAATCCTTCGCCATCTCACCAACTCCTTTTTATAAGATATCATATTGATATCATTATTATATTAAACCACCCCCTCCCCTGTCAACCATTTTATGGCCCAAAAAAGCGCCCCCGCCAAATTGACGGAGGCGCTTCTGCAGACTATGAACAGCTGTCTTCTCAGCTTTTGACCTCGGCTTCTTTCCGTACCGGGATCACCTTGATTGCCTCCCGGGTGCACCGTTCCACACAGCTGCCGCAGCGGTTGCACAGCTCGGAGTCGATGATATGCAGCTCGTTGCGCTCGCCGCTGATGGCATCGACGGGACAGACCCGGGCGCAGCGGGTGCAGCCGTCGCAGGCCTCCGGATCGATATAGTATTCAAAAAGCGATTTGCAGACCCCGGCGCGGCAGAATTTATCGTTGATATGTTCTTCATATTCCTTGTGGAAATAGCGGATCGTGCTCAAAACCGGATTGGGGCAGGTCTGGCCCAGCCCGCAGAGGGCGGTGTCCTTGATCCCCACAGCCAGGTCATGCAACCGGTCGAGATCCTCCATCTCGCCCCGGCCCTCGCAGATCCCCTCCAGGATCTCCAGCATCCGCTTGGTTCCTTCGCGGCAGGGGGTGCATTTACCACACGACTCTTTCTGGGTAAAGCTCAAAAAGTAGCGGGCCAGATCGACCATACAGGTGCGATCGTCCATCACCACAAGCCCGCCGGAGCCCATGATCGCTCCGGCCTGGGTCAGGGAATCGTAATCCACCGGCAGATCGAGCTGCTCGGTGGGGATACAGCCGCCGGAAGGGCCGCCGACCTGAACCGCCTTGAACTCACGGCCGTCCTTGATCCCTCCGCCGATATCGAAGATGATCTCGCGCATGCTGATTCCCATGGGCACCTCGCAAAGCCCGGTGTTGCGGACTTTGCCGGCCAAAGCAAACACCTTGGTCCCCTTGCTCCCCCCGGTGCCGACATCAAGGTATTCCTCCAGTCCGCCCTCGCGGAGGATCAGTGGAATATTGGCAAAGGTCTCCACATTGTTGATGCAGGTGGGCTTATTCCACAGCCCCTGATTCGCCGGGAAGGGCGGCCGCGGCCGCGGCATCCCCCGTTTGCCCTCGATGGAGGCCAACAGCGCCGTCTCTTCACCGCAGACAAAGGCGCCGGCCCCTTCCTTGATTGTAAATTTGAAATTAAAGCCATATCCCAAAATGTTTTCACCGACCAGCCCGTATTCGGTAGCCTGCTCGATGGCCTTTTTCAGAAGTTTGATCGCCAGCGGATACTCGGCGCGGCAGTAGATATAGCCCTCGTCGCTGCCGACGGCCCGGGCGGCGATGAGCATCCCCTCGATCACCGCATGGGGATCCCCCTCGAGGATGCTGCGGTCCATGAACGCTCCGGGGTCACCCTCGTCGGCGTTGCAGACCACATACTTTTTATCTCCCACAGCGCGGAAGGTGAACTCCCACTTCAACCCCGTGGGAAACCCGGCGCCGCCGCGACCTCGCAGCCCCGATCTTTTCACCTCGTCGATAATCTCCATCGGTTCGAGCTTCAAAGCCCGCGAAAAAGCGCGGTAGCCGCCCCGCATGATGTACTCATCAATACTTTCCGGGTCGATGATTCCACTGTTGTGCAGCACCTTCAGCTTCTGCTTCTGGTAAAAAGGAATGGTCTGATAAAAACGGGCCGGCGCCTCCACGTCGGGGCCCTGGTAGAGCAGCCGCTCCACCACCTCGCCGCCGATGAGATGCTTCTCGATGAGCTCGGGAATATCGTTGGGAGTCAGACGGCAGTAAAATACTTCGTCGGGATAGACTACCAGGATCGGGCCGACCTCACAAAAACCGGGACAGCCGGACATAACCAGGCGAAACCGATCCTGCAAACCCCGTTTGGCCAGCTCCTCCTCCAGAGCCTCCTGCACCTTTGCCGAGCCCGAGGAGAGACACCCGGTGGCCCCACAGATCATCAGGTGTTTATCATGCAAAATCCTCCAACCTCCCTCTTTCCGAAAATATCACTCTTTAAATTATGACAAAATGTTCGTTTAAAGAGGCTTTCTCCATAATTGCCTTTCTCTTGGCCGCGCAGGCCTCACTTTCATGACAGATCGGACCGCTGGTGCAGCATTCCACAAAATCCTGGCATGGTTTCTCCTTGCTGTGATCGCACTTCTCACAACAGGGATCGATAAAACGCTTCACCTCACCACCTCCTACTACTGGGCTATTCGTAGCTCTCCAATATCTTCTTGATCCGGTCCGGAGTAAGGCGGCCATGCGGATTGTCGTTGATCGTCATCACCGGAGCAAGCGCGCAGGCGCCGATACAGGCGACTTCCTCAAGGGTGAACCGCAGGTCGGGCGTCGTTTCGCCCCCCTTGATCCCCAAAATCTCTTCCACCCTCTCCCCCACCTTCTCGCTGCCCTGGATATGGCAGGCCGTGCCTTTGCACACCCGAATAATATTCCGACCCCGGGGCCTCATCTTAAACTGGGCGTAAAATGTGGCCACCCCGAAAAGCCTGCTCAGGGGAACCCTGATCCGCCTGGCGGTATATTCCAACGCCGGGCGGGGCAGATAACCGTAATGCTCCTGCAGACTTTGCAGAACCGGAATGACCGTTCCTTTTTCACCCACATACGGCTCCAGCAGGGCTTCAATTCCGCTCAAGTCGACTTCCGGCAGCTGTTCCACGGTTCCAGTTGCACTTTCGCTGCTCAAACCGGCAAACCCCCTTACCTGAAATTTAAAGCGGTATAACACTGACTTATTCTCTTTTTGGCAAAGATAATCCTGCCAAAAAGATAGGTTAACGGCAAAAAGTAAGCGATTGTTTGGGAAAACAGAAAAAGGAGGGAAGGGCCCCGCCGCGGGTCTCCCGCCGAAAGCTGCAGATTGCAGAACGGTTACAGATAAAGGCACTCTGGGGTATAATGTAGTGGGGAGGAAATAAAGATCAGATGATTCCAATAAGAGACACCGCACCGCGCTACCGCTTTCCCTTTGTCAACATCGGGCTTATTCTGGTGAATGTGCTCGTCTTTTTTCACCAGATGACCCTGCCGCCGGAGCAGCTCTACCAGTTCATCTACCGCTACGGCTCCGTCCCGGTAAATTTGACCGCCAGCCTCTTCGGCCTTTTCGACCCCGCCCTGCCATCGGCCTCTTTTCTGGAGGCGGCGCTGCCGCTGTTCACCGCCAATTTCCTGCACGGCGGCTGGCTTCACCTCATCGGCAATATGCTCTATCTGTGGATCTTCGGCGACAATATCGAAGGGATGCTCGGCCATCTGAAATACCTGGTGCTCTATCTGCTGATGGGCGCAGCGAGCATCTCTTTTCACATTTTCAGCAATCCCCTCTCCTCGACTCCCCTCGTCGGCGCCAGCGGGGCCATCGCCGGAGTCCTCGGCGCCTACTTTATCCTCTATCCCCGCTCCCGCATCCTCACCCTGGTCCCTCTGGGCTGCTTCTTCACCTTTGTCCACCTGCCGGCAATGCTCTTCCTGGGGCTGTGGTTTCTCCTGCAGCTGTTCAACGTCTCCCTGCAGGGAAGCGCCGCCGGGGTCCAGGCCGTCGCCTGGTGGGCCCATATCGGCGGATTCATCGTCGGCCTGACCGTGGGCATCATCACCAAACTGAGGCTGCAGGGGCGCTACCGCGATTAAGCTTTTCCCCGCGCCCCGCTCACCGGCACAGGGGTGAAGTCGACCCCATCGGAAGCCACAAAATGATAAACAACGCCGCCGCGCTCTCCCTGAAACAGCTTCTCCCGGCCGGGGTCGTGGATATGGCCGAAGACGCAGTGCTTCACCCCGTAGCGCTCCAGCAGCTCGGTAAAGCCGCTCGGTTCGGTGCGCCGCTCAAAAGGGGGGTAGTGCAGCGCAGCGATAAGGCGCATCTGCCCCGCTTTTACGGCGCTCTCCAGGGACAGCTGCAGCCGCCCGAGCTCCCGCCGGTAGATCTTCTCATCGTGCTCCCCGCCGAAACCCTCATCCCCCGGACAGAGCCACCCCCTGGTGCCGCAGACAGCCCACTTTCCGAAAACGAAGTGATCATTTTGCAGAGCGACCAGCCCCGGCGGCAGCGCCGCGCGGACCTTGCCGATGGAAGACCACCAGTAATCGTGGTTGCCGCGGATCAGAAGCTTGACCCCCGGTAGCGCCGCCAGCCAGTCCAGATCGGCCTGCGCTCCGGCCAGATCCATCGCCCAGGAGATATCGCCGGGGATGATCACCAGATCCTCCTCCCCGACCACGCGGCGCCAGTTCGCCGCGATCTTCCCGGTATGGTTCGCCCACGCTTCCCCAAAGATGTCCATCGGCTTCGGCTGAGCATGGGAAAGATGAAGATCACCAAGAGCCCAGATCGCCATAACTGCTCACCTCTTCACCGGATTAACGGTTTCATCTTACTATGGATCTTTATATTTGACAAAAATTTATTTGGTTTTTTTAAAACTTTTAGTTTGTAATTTTGAAATAAAATGATACAATGTCAATATGTATGTAAGAAGATGATACTTTAAAACTTTTACCGGGAGGGTTTTCATGTGAGCAAATCAGCTGACCCCGCATCAACGAAAAAAACCAAACGCAAAAGACCGCGTCGCTATCTGCGCAGCCGTATTACCCGCAACCTCATTTTGGAAACTGCACAGGAAGTCTTTCTCAAAGACGGCTACGCCAAGACAACAATCGCTAAAATCAGTGAGATGGCCAATGTCGGTTACGGAACCGTCTACAGCCATTTCAAAGGTAAAGACGATATCCTTGGCCGGGTGGTGGACAATGTTCTCGAAGAGTTTTACAGCCTACTCAATATCGAGTTCGCCCCCACGGACATAAAAGGGGCCAGGGAAATATATCACACTATCTTACTCTCCGTCTTCAAACTATCTGAAGAACACAGCAGCATCATGAAAGTCTACGAGCAAGCGCTGGGGCAGTCTGAAGCAATTGTCGCCCACTGGCAGGGAGTCAAAGATTACTTCATCAAGAATATCAAGGTGTCGATTATCTTTGCCCAGAAAAAAGGTTTCGCCAAGGAGTTCGATCCGGTGATCGGCTCCAAAGCCTTTATCCTGCTCATCGACCGCTTTATCTGGGAAGTGGTCAACGGAAAAGAAGACGATGTCGATCACCTTGCCGACATCCTCACCGATATGGTCTTCCAGGGTTTTTTCTTCGAGGCGCAGTAAATGAGCGCAAGCACAGCGGGCCGGCCGGTTGGCGGCTAGCCCGCTGTGTGAATAGCCCTCTTCTCGGTAACCACCCAGTCCATCCGCCTGTCCCAGGGCTCGATGGGCACCCGGGAGACGATCTGCAGCTCAAAGGCGATCGCCACCAGCGGCACCCCGGGGCGCAGCCGCTCGAAAAAACGATCGTAATAGCCGCCCCCGTAACCGAGCCGATTGCCCTGCAGGTCGAAAGCGACCCCGGGAACGATAAGCAGATCGATCTCTGCCGGTTCAACGGGGCGCAACGCCTCCGCCCGGGGCTCGGGAATATCGTAATATCCCAAAGCGAGGTCCTTCTCCAGATCGAGCAGCTGCGAAGGGACCAGCACGCGCTCTTGAGGCAGCGATTTTGGTACCAGCACCCGCTTGCCTTTCGCCAGGTTTTCCTCAACCATTCCCCTGGTGTCAACTTCGCTGCGAAACGACAGAAAAAACATAATGGTAGCGGCCTCCCGGTAAAACGGCAGCTCCTCCAGCTGCCCGGCAACAGCCCTGCTTTTAACCGCGATCTCCTCCGGAGTCAGACTGTCCCGCAGGGCATAGATCTCTTTGCGCAGCGCATTTTTAGGCATCGCTTTCTCCTTTACCCCAAATATTTTTCAGCTCAGCGGCGCTCCTCCCTTTTCTCAGCCGGCCCCACTTGAACCAACTCGTAGCGGCGGCGGCCCAGCCCCATCTCTTCAGCGTAGGCCAGCTGCAGCCGGTAGTCCGTCTGCGGATGCAGGGCGCAAAACTTATCTTCCCCCGGCGCAAAGGCTCCCGGCAGCGCCGAACCGGCGATCCCGGTCTGGGCGTTGATCAGATCGATGGCCGCCTGATCCACAGCCACAGGATCCCTTGAGACGACGATACCGCTGTCGGGGACCACCGGCAGATCGCTCCAGGAGTTGCAATCGCAGTCGGGGACCACATCGAGCACAAAATTAAAACAGATCACCGCATCCGCTTTGCTCTCCATGACCCCGCAGGCAAACTCAACCATCCGCTCGCCCAGCTCGGGCAAATCCGTCTTCCACTGCACCTTGACCGCCTTGTAGCGGCAGGAGATAATGCATTCACCGCAGCCGGTGCATTTTTCCGGATCGATCCTCGCCGCCTCCTCACCGGAAAGCGCGATCGCCCCGGCGGCACACCATTCAAGACAGGTGCCGCAGCGGCGGCAGTGCTCCGCCGCGATCACCGGCTTCACCGCCGAGTGCATTCTCTGCTTGCCCGCCCGGTTGCTGCAGCCCATGCTTAAATTTTTGATCGCCCCGCCGAACCCGGTCATGGCATGTCCCTTCACATGGGAAAGCACGATCAGCAGATCGGCCTCCACCACCGCAGCGCCGATCTGAACGCTCTTAAAATGGTTTCCCCTGATCGCAACCTCATGGCAGCCGCGCCCGCGCAGCCCGTCCATAATAATGATCGGCGCCTCCACGGTGGCGTAGCCAAAACCGTGCTGCAGTGCCGTCTCCAGATGATCCACCGCATTGGCCCGCCCGCCGGTGTACAAAGTGTTGCTGTCGCACAAAAAAGGCTTGCCCCCCGCCTCCCTGACCTTCTTCACAATCTGGCGGACCAAAACGGGATTCAGAAAAGCGGTGGTGCCCCTCTCGCCAAAATGAAGCTTTATCGCCACCAGCGCCCCGGGCTGGATCATTTCCGCCACCCCGGCCCTGTCGAACAGCTGCCCCACCTTCCTCAACACGCCCTCCCGGTGGGAACTGGCCCGGCTGGAGGCATAATATACTGTTGGCACGCTCAAGATGATTCCCCCTTCTCAGTAAGCCCTGGCCAAATAGATCAGTTCACTCGCCTTTTCGCCGCAGATGAGGCAGCGCTCATGCTCCGGCTCCCCGTCAAGGGGGATGCAGCGGATGGTGGCCTTGCTTTCATCTTTCGCCTTGAGCTCACACTCCTCCCGGCCGCACCACGAAGCGACGAAGAAACCGCGCTCCCCTTCCATCACCTCCAGGAACTCTCCATAATCGGCCCCGCTTCTGGTATGCTCCTCCCGATACTGCAGCGCCCTCTGGTAAAGATCTCTCTGGACCTGCTCCAAAAGCTGCGGCAGCTTCTGCTCCAGCTCCCCCCAGGGCAGCGGCTCCTTCACGCCGCTATCTCGGCGCACCGCCACAACCTGCTCCGCGCTCAAGTCCCGGGGACCCAGCTCGAGCCGCAGCGGCACCCCCTTCATCTCCCATTCATTGAACTTCCAGCCCGGTGTATACCCTTCGCGATCATCCAGCTTCACGCGTATCCCGGCCTGCTTCAGCTCGCTGTCCAAACGCCTTGCCGCCGCCAGCACCTCGTCCTTGGCCTTCTTCGTCACAATCGGCACGATCACCGCCTGGACCGGCGCGATCCTCGGCGGCAGGACCAGCCCGCGGTCATCACCGTGCACCATGATCAGCGCACCGATCAACCTTGTCGAGACCCCCCACGAAGTCTGCCAGACATGCTTCAGCTCATCGTCCTGATCCAGAAAGGTGATGTCGAAAACTTTCGCAAAATGCTGCCCCAGATTGTGCGTGGTCCCGGCCTGCAGAGCCCTCCCGTCGCGCATGAGCGCCTCCACGGTGTATGTACGCATGGCCCCGGCAAACTTCTCCCGCTCCGATTTGCGCCCGGGGATCACCGGAATGGCCATCTCCGTCTCCAGAAAGTCCTGGTAGACCCCCAGCATCTTCAGGGTTTCCGCTTCGGCCTCTTCTTCAGTGCGGTGGCAGGTATGCCCCTCCTGCCACAAAAATTCCGAAGTGCGCAAAAAAGGCCGGGTGACCTTCTCCCAGCGGACCACATTGCACCACTGGTTGATCAAAAGAGGCAGATCACGCCAGGACTGGATCCAGCGCGAGTAAAAATCACAGATAATCGCCTCCGAGGTGGGCCGCACCACCAGCGGCTCGGCAAGCGTCTCGCCGCCCCCCTTGGTCACCAAAGCCACCTCCGGAGCAAACCCCTCCACATGAGCCGCCTCTTTTTCAAGCAGCCCCTGGGGT
>JAAZIG010000037.1 GCA_012510325.1 Bacillota bacterium | reverse complement strand
GTGTGGAATATAAATTGGATTTTGCAGGGCAGTCAGGATGCAATTAAAACTTTTTCATGAGTATTTCATCATGTTCCGCCAGCTTTGCCTCCACCCGGTCGAGTCTTTCCGCGTTTTGTTTATAACCATTAAGCAGAACCCCAAGCTTTTGACCGTGGTCGTTTTCGATTCTGATAACGATTGACTTGAGCGAATCGATCTCTGATTTTACCCCGGCCAGATCCTCTTTCGTCGCTAAATAGGCCAGCTCTTCCTTGGTGGCCAGAGTGGGCAAAAGCACTTTGATTTCGTCCACATCCGCTGTAAGCTTGCCTACCTGGGTGGCGATAAGTTCCAGCAACTCCCGATCAGTCATGTTAGATTTATGCCTCCCCAAAAGATGCAGATATTTCTTACAACTCATTCGCCAAGAGTTGGTGATTTCCTGCCAGGTCTTTGCTGGCCTTTCACGAGGACTTTTCCGTTGCTCCGGCAACATCCTGGAAAAACAAATCCGCTGCGGGAGAAAGCGGACAAAGCAGCTTCTCCCCATGAACCGGTGGAGTTTGCTACTTTTTCACCACCAGAGACAAGGAGATCCGTTCGCGCTCCAGATCCACGGCGATAACCTTAATCTCCACTGCCATTCCCGGCGAAAGGATATCTGAAGGGTGCCTGACGCGGCGTCCGAGAGCGGAGCGGTGGAGCAGACCGTCCCGGCCCACCCCGATATCGACAAAGGCTCCAAAGTCGACGACATTGCGCACTGTCCCCTGAAGGATCATCCCGGCAGAGATATCCTCCAGGCGCCTGACTCCGTCCCGGAAAAGTGGCGGCGGCAGCTCGTCGCGGGGGTCGCGCCCGGGCTGCTGGAGGGCTGCGATGATATCCCGCAGGGTGGGCAGCCCCGCTTCGAGGGAGGCGGCCAGAGACTCTGCGTCGAGGGCTGCCAGAGCTTCCGGATCCCCTCCGGCAAGGGCGTAAATCTTCTCCGCCAGGGGATATGATTCCGGGTGCACCGGGGTGTTGTCGAGATGGTTCGCTCCGCCGGCGATGCGCAGAAAACCGGCGCACTGTGTATAGGTAACCTTCCCCAGGCGGGGCACTTCAAGAAGTTCGCGGCGGGAGATGAATTTACCCTCCTGTTCCCGGTAAGCGACAATATTCCTGGCCGTGGCCGGCTTGATCCCCGCTACATGGACAAGGAGGGGGTACGAAGCTGTATTCAGATCCACCCCTACACTGTTGACGCAGGATTCCACCACGCCGTCGAGGGCGGCGGCAAGCCGGTTCTGATCGAGATCGTGCTGGTACTGCCCCACCCCGATCGATTTCGGCTCGATCTTGACCAGCTCCGCCAGGGGATCCTGAATCCGTCGGGCGATGGAGACAGCCCCGCGCAGGCTCACATCGAGCTCAGGCAGCTCTTCCCGGGCCAGGGGGGAGGCTGAGTAGACCGAGGCTCCCGCTTCGCTGATAATGGCGTAGGAAACCGGACGGGACAGTTCCGGTAGCAGGGCGGCAATGAACTCCTCGGTCTCCCGGGAGGCAGTCCCGTTGCCGATAACGATAAGATTGACCCCGTGGCGCTCGATCAAGGCGGTGATGGTCCGGGCAGCCGCGGCGGTGCGCTGCTGCGGTGGATGGGGATGGATTGTCTCTGTAGCGAGCACTTTGCCCGTTTCATCGACGACCGCCGCTTTGCAGCCGCTGCGAAATCCTGGGTCCAACCCGAGGACAATCTTAGCGCGGACCGGCGGTTGCAGCAGCAGTGCCCGCAGGTTGTCGGCGAACACTTTGATCGCCTTCTCTCCGGCACGCTCCGTCAGAGTGCTGCGGATCTCCCTTTCAATGGCGGGGGCAACATAGCGCTTGTATGAATCGGCCACCGCTTCCTGCAGGTGCGGGACAAAGGGCGAGGGCGATCGCGGCGGGTACAGCTGCAGTATTCCTTCGATACAGCGATCGGCGGGCAGCTCCAGCTTTACGGCGAGCACCTCTTCGCGTTCGCCGCGGTTGACCGCAAGGATGCGGTGCGAGGGTATCGTCGCCACAGCTTCCTGAAAGTTGCTGTACTGCTCATAGACTCCGGCGTCTGCACCGGCAGCTACTTCGGAAAAGAGCACCCCTTTGCGCATTGCTTTCGAGCGCACCAGCTGGCGGACGCGCGAATCATCTGAAACAGTCTCCGTGACAATGTCGCAGGCTCCCTGCAGTGCCGCTGCGGGTTCGGGCACTGCCTCCCCATCGACAAACGGCGCCACCAGTTCGTCCAGCTCACCCGGCACCTGTTCGAGGATCTGCTCAGCTAAGGGCCCCAGCCCTTTTTCGCGAGCGATGGAGGCACGGGTGCGCCTTTTCGGGCGAAACGGCAGGTAGAGATCCTCGATCTCCTGAAGCTTTTCTGCAGCGGAGAGCGCCTGTTCTATTTCCGGCGTCATCTTCTCTTGTTCCTCGATGAGCCGGGACACTTCCTCGCGCCTCTTTTCCAGATTACGCAGGTACGCGAGCCGATCGGCCAGGCGCCGCAGCAGCTCTTCGTCAAGTTCGCCGGTTACCTCTTTGCGGTAGCGGGCGATAAAGGGAATGGTATTCCCTTCGTCGAGCAGGGCGGCGGTGCGATGAACCTGTGGTTTTTTAATGGCAAATTCTTGAGCTAAACGTGTGATGATCTGTTCATGAGCATTATGGGGCAACGGACAGTCTCCCTTCAGCAATTCGGTAATCAGCTAGGTCATTGGCCTGATCGGAAAATGATCGGCAGAAGTAACAATTCGCGATCCGGCGGAGAAACCCCTTGCCCCGGAGCAAAACGGGTTTCCTTGACCGCAGGGTGAGTCAAATCCTCCGTCCCCTTGACTCAGCAACGGGTTCACAAATCAGATCCTTCGCTGGGCTCAGGATGACAATAATTACCTTACACCGCAGGGGCAGATCTCCCGGTGCGCAAGCTTCGACTTCAGCATGACAGCAAGGGCCGGGGCTCTTCTTCCGCGG
>JAAZIG010000290.1 GCA_012510325.1 Bacillota bacterium | reverse complement strand
TTTCTGCGCTGCTCAATTCGACGATGCCGGTGATCAAAACGGTCATCGACGCTCTCGCCGAGGCGGGGCTGCGCGACAGCGTGAAAGTGCTCATCGGTGGAGCGCCGATTACCCAGGCATACTCGGATGAGGTGGGTTCGGACGGTTATGCTGCTGACGCCGCCGGAGCGGTGGCCAAGGCAAGGAATTTTGTTGCTGCAAAATAGCGAAGATGTTTTCGGTGAAGGAAACATTTGAGGAGGATGCGTTGTGACAACGGATTTTGATCGTATGAAGCCCCTGACTGCGGCTGACATACAAAATATACATGCAAAGACGGTAGACGTGTTGGTGGGTACGGGACTGTGGGTTGAGTCTGCCGCAGCGAGGGAGATCTATCAGAAGCATGGGTTGAAGGTTGACGGAGAGATCGTTTATTTTAATGAGAAGGTAATCGAGGACGCTATCAAATCAGCGCCTGAAAAATTTACAGTCAAGGCGCGTAATCCCGAATTTGATCTGGTAGTGGGCGGGGATAGTTATGCCTTTGCGCCCAGCGGCGGCTCGCCGCTTTTCATGGAATTTTCCGGTGAGCAAAGAAGGGCTACGAAGGAAGATTGCATTGATTTCCTGAAAATAACCCAATACTTTGATGTCCTTCGTTTTAACCGTGCTGTTGTTTCGCCGTCAGATATCCCTTCCGATAACGTTTCCCTATGGCAGCTAGTCTCAGCACTCAAGTACACTGATAAGTCTGTTAATGCAGGTGATGAGCTTACTCTGGAGTTGCTCTTGATAGCTTTTGGCATTGACATGGACAAGCTCAGGGAAGACGGGCGTAAGGGTATCTATTATGGTTTGGGTGGAATAAATCCAGTTTCCCCACTATCCTTAACCGCTCTTCAAAGCGATAGATTGATCTTTATGGCGGAGAACTATATCCCCAATATTGTCGCCACCATGCCTACGGCAGGTATGTCGGCGCCATGTACAATCCCCGGTCTGCTGGTAACGCAGAACTGCGAAAACCTCGGACCTATTATTCTCAGCCAGCTGGTCAATCCCGGAGCCCCTGTTATCTATGGAACGATTGGGACAATAACTGACATGAAGACAGGTGGAGCTCCCATCGGTGTTCCTGAAGCAAGGATTATTGAAAAGGCATCCGCCCAGATCGCACGTAGCTATGGGATTCCGACACGCGGGGACTGCGGCCTAACCGATTCATTGTGCTGCGACTTCCAGGCTGGCGTGGAGTCTGCGCTGCAGTTTTACAATGTGATCAGGAGCGGTATCCATCTGATCCCGGGCTGCGGGGAGTTGGGGAGCTGGATGCACGGCTCCTTGGAAAAATTGGTGCTTGATTGTGAGGTTGCGGAGTACGTTACCCGCATCGTCAGACCGTTGGAGGTTAACGAAGAGACGATGGCAGTTGATGTGATCGAGAAAGTTGGCCCCAGGGGGTCCTATCTCACTGAACTCCATACCCTCAAGAACTTCAGGAAAGAGTTCTATCATCCCTTCCTGTTTAACCGGGGCAACTATGACAACTGGGCAAAAGAAGGAAGACTGGAAGCAAAAGATAGGGCTCATGCCAAGGTTGAGGATATCTTGAAGAACTATGAAAGACCGGCGCTTGATCGCAGCCTTGAAAAAGATATCGATAAGTACGTTGAGGCTAACTGGCCGGTAAAGTAGCTTGATGTAAAGGTGACCTGGCAGCTTATAGGCTGTCAGGTCACCTTATCATCTGATTATTGAAGCAGGGGGGTGGCAAAGTTTATCTGGAGTTGCTTTACGGTTTAAGTATGAAAGCGCCTTAATTACTTGCAACTGAAAGGGGAAGGTACAGTCTATGGAGGAGAAACGATCTTCTTTGAAGCAATGGGTAATGCTCATTGTGCTATGTATCGGCGGGACCACAGTTTATGCACTGGCCTATATCAGGGGCGCCTATTATGTCCCGTTACAGGAAGCCCTGGGGTTGACGCATACTCAGCTTGCGTTTGCCACGAGCGCCTATGGGGTAACAGCGATGATCTGTTACTTTCCAGGGGGATGGTTGGCAGATAGATTTCCGACGAGAAATCTACTCACGATATCGTTTCTGCTAACCGGGATAGGCGGATTTTACTTTGCCACATTCCCTTCTTACCAGATGTATGCAATACTGATGGCTTTCTGGGGGGTTACCACCACCTTCACTTATTGGGCCGCTCTGATTAAGGCAACAAGGGAGCTGGAAGTCGGTGGGCAAGGGGCAGCTTTTGGTCTGCTTGAAGGTGGCAGAGGTTTGGCCGGGGTTTTATTCAGTGCCGCTGTCCTTGCCGTATTCGCCAAACTGGGAAGCGGGATCGAGGGCTTTCGCTGGGTAATTCTGATCTATTCTGTTTTGTGTTTATTGACTGCACCGCTAACCTGGTTCGTGTTCAGCGGGAAGAGGCCTTCTGTTGATGAGGGGACTTCAGTGCTTGAGGGCATCAAAAAAGTGCTCACGATGCCGTCAGTTTGGTTGATTGCACTGATTGTTATGTTTGCGTACAGCTCGGCTGCCGCTTCAACTTACATGGTTCCTTTTGCCAGTGAAGTGATGGGGGCTGCTGTTTTGCTGGGTGCAGTGTTAGGTACTGTCAGAACATGGGTCAGGCCGCTGGCGGCGGCTGGCGCCGGATTCTTTGCTGACAAAGCAGGTATCTCAAGAACCATTTGTTGGATGTTTATCGTTTTGGCTGCGGGTATGTTTGTGTTTGTTATTGTTCCAGCCAGAGAGTCATTAATGTGGGTTGTATTTGTCTTTGCAATTGTTACTTCGTTGGCCATATTTGCATTGCGCGGATTATATTATGCAGTGTTTGAAGAAGGGGATGTGCCCATTGTTCTAATGGGAACAGCCACCGGCTTTGTTTCTTTGATTGGCTATACGCCTGATGTTTTCGTCTATCCAATTGCCGGATATCTTCTGGATGCCTTTCCCGGCGGCCTTGGGTACAGGTACCTGTTCGGGCTACTTGCCGGGCTAGCTATTTGCGGTCTTATTGTTACCCTGATATTTAGGGCGGTAACCAAGGAACACAGAGAAAAGCTGGAACTGGCCAAACGGGCTAAGACGGCCTAACTTTTGTGTCGTGAGGGTATAGCCGTGGGGTGACGTGGTCTGTCATACCACGGCTATACTGAAAGGAACCATCTAGCAGATTGCGGTACTGGCGTAAAGAATTTGGGGGTGCCAATTACTAATACGCACAAAGAAGGGAAGCTATGGAAACCAGGTTTGATCGGAAGCAGCCACTAAGCGAGCGCGATCTCAACAGAATCCATTCAGCGACTGTGGATGTTTTAAAAAATGTGGGGATGGTTTTTGATTCAGACAGGGCGGTAGAGGTCTTCAAACAGCATGGTTTTAAGACAGAGGGCAGAAAGGTTTATTTTACTGCGCAAGCAATCGAAGATGCCCTGGATACTGTAGGTAACGAATTTACAGTTCTTAGTCGTGACCCGAATAAGAGTTATGAGATGAACCGGGAGTCTTTTATCGTCCATTTAGGGGGAGGGGCACCGTTTTTCCTTGATTATGATGGGGACAGACGAAGGGCCACTACTGATGATTTTGTGAATGTCCTCAAACTGGCTCATAGCCTGGATGTGATTAAACATATCCGGACACTGATCAGCCCCGATGATTTTCCGTACAAAGAAAACGAAGCTTCGCGGTCGTATATGAATTATCTTACGATCAAGCACACTGAGAAGCCGATGCATCTGGGGCCGGGTTACGGCATCGATATGCTCTGTATTGTTTTGGGCATTACCAGGGAAAAGATGAAAGAGTTGGCGGAGAAGGGATTCGTTTACGGCGACAGCGGAATAAATCCCACTTCACCACTGATACTTGGTGAGAGCCAATGCGATAACTTGTTTAATATGGCCGAGATAGGGATGCCGCTTGATATATCGCCGATGGTTACTGCGGGGACGACTGGACCTTGCACCTTACCCGGTGTTTTGCTTCTCCAGAACTGCGAAATTATTGGGCCCATGGTTCTGACGCAGCTGGCAAAGCCCGGTCTCGCAATTCGCTACGGAACTATCTCCAGCGCGGCCGATATGAGGACACTTTCGGCAATTTACGGTTCTCCTGAAGCGAGATTGATAGAATTGGCCTCCGCTCAGATTGCGCATTTCTATGGACTGCTCAGCCGCGGCGATGTGGGGCTGACAGATGCTATAACCAGCGATTTTCAAGCAGGGGCAGAGTCAATGTTTCAATTCCTGAATGTTGTCCGCAGCGGCATTAATTTCCTTCCAGGTTGTGGTCATTTGGGTAGTTTCCTGGAGGGATCCTTGGAAAAGGTTGTTCTTGATGCAGAAATAGCCGAGTATGTCACTCGTTTCTTTAGACCGCTGGAATTTAAC
>JAAZIG010000289.1 GCA_012510325.1 Bacillota bacterium | reverse complement strand
GGTATGGGTTCGCTAAGAGCCAACCTGGCCATATTTTCAGCCTGCTTGTTACTCATAAAAAAAAGAGCTTTTGCTTCTAAATCCTTGGTGCTGACCCCGGCATTGTTAATAATTTTTTGTGCAAGATCCATAGCTTCGTCTTCACCAGTGTCAGAGATCGCCCGGATCTGCCCCGCAACTTTGTCAACAATCTTTTTTGTCCTCTCGCTCAGCTCCTCCTCACTAAAATAATCTCTGAACATAACCCTTACCGCTCTTTTCCAGGCTTGAGACGAAACCCGGGCCCGGCGGACGCCTCCATAGAGGGCAGTTTTGGGACTCCCCGTATCATCCCTGTTAACACAACTGGGCGGCAGCGACTGGATAACATGGATATCTACAAAAACCCGATCTAACCTACTGTTTATCATTTTGATCCTCCTCATTTTCTGTTTCGGCTTTTCGCCGGCTAATGCGGTAATAGTCCTCCCCCCAGCGAAGCCGGACACGGTTTTTGTATTCATCAAACTGGTACCAAAATAAGTCTTCAGCAAAACGTGCATAGTCAAGCGGAATGCTTTCTGCCCTGAGTAGCTGGATCATGCCCCGGGCGTGATAAGCAAATTCGGTAAACACCACGGCTGTGACCACCGCATCAAAACGCCTCTTGATAGCCGGCTCCCGATCCCGATCGCGACTTACAAGCGCTCCTATGGCCCCACCTAAGGAGTTGCCCAATTCATTGCTCTCCGGATCCCAACCCACACTCATCGGAGTGTCGTGATTTTTACCCTGTTGATGCAGTGCAAAAAGGGTCAGTGCAGTATAGATAGCCCATTCAGAATAACTCGGTTCCCCTCCCCTGCCGTAGAGCCTTTCCGGCATATTCTCAAGATAGATCTCGTATAGTTCGGGCAATTCCCCCGGCTGTTTGCCAATCCCCCGGCGGAGCCTGGCCAGCATAGCCCTGCTCCAGGGGCTGCCATTAAGCAGCAGATTGATCTTGTCATGGGTGAACCTTCTAATTAAATAGACAATGTCTCCCTGATCCCCCATCCTTTCAGCCTCCTTTCGTAATAGTTTGCACAACACCTCTGCGGAATTTTGCCAGCGCCCCCGGTGCAGTGTACAGGTTGCTCTCCCGACGGCTGCCCCGTTTTTCATCCACCCATCGACCCACTATTGCCTTTTCACCATATTGGTAGCTCATTTCCGTGCCAAGTTGGAAAAGTAAACGTTTCAGGGTGCCAATCCATTCCTGCTCCGCCTCCCCCATGTCTGTCTCCAAGGGATCTATAGCTGCAAGCCATCTTCGAAAGGGCTCGTCCATTCTGTAATAGGCCTCAGCCCTGGAGGCTTTTACCTTTCCCTCTCCGGCTCTATACTGAAGACTGTCAATATCTCCAGCGGCTTTTGCCAGATCAGAAGCCAGTACGGCCAGTCTTCTGACGCAGTCATCTGTTAACCGTAGCAAATTGTTTATTAGTGGCATCCACTTACTACCCAATTTAGTAAATATCCCATTATGAATTAACAATGTATCAACCGCCATGGCATCTACCTTTGCCTCCATAGGGCCATACTGAAATCCCACCGCACATAGCTGAATGATGCCCTCCTCCAAAAGGTTGCTTTCTCTCAACAGGGTCATCCATCGAACAACTCCAGGTATGATGTTCTCGTTCGTACCATCAGCCTGTGGCAGAATTGAACCGAGATCACGCCAAAGATTTCGCTCTATGCTGTGTTTGTTTGGGATGTATTGGCCCTTGGTATTCCCC
>JAAZIG010000288.1 GCA_012510325.1 Bacillota bacterium | reverse complement strand
CGGTCATAACCGCTAAAAACGGTCTGCAGAGCCCCCGCCGGGGCATAGCGTTCGCCGTTTTGCTCCGTCCCGGCATCGGCGCGAGCCTTCCGGGCCCGCTGCCTCTGCTCGCCCAGGCTGCGATCAAAAGTTTCCCGGTCCACGGTCATGCCCTGCTCCGCGAGGATCTCCGCGGTCAGGTCCAGGGGAAATCCGTAAGTATCGTAGAGTTTAAAGGCGAAGGCTCCGGGTAAAATTTTCTCTCCTTTTGCGGAGAGCTCGCGGATATGCTCTTCGAGGATCTCGATCCCTCCGGCGAGAGTCTCCTGAAAACGGTTCTCCTCGGTTTCCACAACGCGGGCGATGAGCTCTTGGCGCTCCCTGAGCTCGGGATAGAGCCCCCCCATCATCTGCACCAGCAGCGGCACCGCCCCCGCCAGAAAGCTGTCTTCCAGCCCCAGCAGGCGCCCAAAACGGGCCGCCCGCCGGATCAGGCGGCGGAGCACATAGCCCCGGCCTTCATTGGAGGGGAAGACTCCGTCGGCCACCAAAAAGGCGACCCCCCGGGCGTGCTCGGCGACGATGCGCAAAGGTATCTTATCGTCACCCCCGGGTGCAGCCCCTCCGGCCAGATCGGCGAAATGCTCGCAGAGCGGCCGAAAAAGATCTGTGTCATAAAATGAGTCCACGCCCTGCAGCGCTGTGGCCAGCCGCTCCAGCCCCGCCCCGGTGTCAATGTTTTTCTGCTTAAGCGGGGTCAGCTCTCCGTCGGGCTCGCGGTAGAACTGGGTGAAGACCAGGTTCCAGATCTCCAGGTAGCGATCGCAGTCGCAGCCCGGGAGGCAGTCCTCGCTGCAGCCTAAGTGGGCCCCGAGATCATAGTATATTTCCGAGCAGGGCCCGCAGGGTCCGGTGCCGATCTCCCAAAAATTATCCGCCTTGCCCAGGCGGACGATCTTTGCCGCGGGGATGCCGATCTGCTCGCGCCAGATCTGATAGGCCTCCTCGTCCTCCTCGTAGACGCTGATCCAGAGCCTGTCTGCGGAGAGGCGGTAAAGATCGCGAACCAGCTCCCAGGACCAGGCGATGGCCTCCTCCTTGAAGTAATCGCCGAAGGAGAAGTTCCCCAGCATCTCGAAAAAGGTGGCGTGGCGACCGGTGTGGCCGACCTGCTCGATATCGGGTGTGCGCACGCATTTCTGGCAGGTGGCGATCCGGGTGTGCGGCGGCTTTTTTTCCCCGGTGAAGTACGGCTTCAGGGGGGCCATCCCCGCTCCGATAAGGAGAAGCGAGGGATCGTTCTGCGGGATCAGGGGGAAACTGGGCATCACCAGATGCCCTTTTCCCGTAAAAAAATCTAGAAAAGTGGCACGAATATCGCTGCTCTGCATTTTATCTCTGTTACCCCCTCTTGAGTCCAAAGCAATTATATCTTTCACCCCCATACATGTCAATAAAACCCTAAATTCTGGGCTTTGCCCTGCCGGCCCCGGCGGAG
Organism: Bacillota bacterium; assembly: GCA_012510325.1. Lineage (GTDB taxonomy): Bacteria > Bacillota > Dethiobacteria > DTU022 > DTU022 > JAAZPQ01. Next base: position 524 of record JAAZIG010000288.1, on the reverse strand, counting down.
AGCCGGATCACGGCCGCGCAAAAGGGGGGCGCTTCCGGGGGTGAAAGCGGTGAGGGAGGCGCTCCGGGGGGTGCTTATTTCTTTTTTAGCCGCCGCGCCAGAAAATAAGGAGATGCTTTCCCACGATGCGCAGGATCAGCGCCGCCGGAACCGCCAGGAGCAGGCCGGTAAAGCCGAACAGCTTGCCCCCCAGCAGCAGGGCCAGGATTATGAGCAGCGGATGCAGCCGGGCGCTGCGCCCGAGGATCACCGGGGCGATAAACTGGCTTTCCACCTGCTGGATGAGGAGGATCAAAAGGGCGACTTTCAGCGAGAGCAGGGGGGTATCGAACAGGGCGACGAGCCAGGCCGGAAGAGCGCCGATGAAGGGCCCGATATAGGGGATCAGGTTGGTCACACCGATAAAGATCGCCAGGACGAGGGGAAATTTCACCCCCAGGAGAACCAGTCCCGCGTAGGTCAGCGCTGCCACAGCCAGACTGACCAGCAGGCTCCCTCTGATAAAGGCGCCGAGGGCGCTGTTG
>JAAZIG010000287.1 GCA_012510325.1 Bacillota bacterium | reverse complement strand
CGTCAATTCAGATGAGCCTCTGCATAAATTTATATCTTCAGCTCAGCGGGGTCAAGAGCAGCGACAAATATTACCGCTACTATTTTCCCCCGATTATAGTATAATGTAAAGGGAACATATGTTCGATAAGGAGACAACCCGGCATGAAAGCGCAAAAATCGATCATGCTCGCCGATGCAGAATCCTTCTACGCCAGTGTCGAGACAGTCGACAATCCCGCGCTGCGCGGCAAGCCCGTCGCCGTCTGCGGCGATCCCGCCCTGCGGCATGGAATCGTTCTGGCCGCGAGCAAAGAGGCCAAAGCGTACGGCGTTAAGACCGGCCAGCCGGCCTGGGAGTGCCGGCGGCTCTGCCCCGAAGTGATCTTTGTCCGGCCCCATATGAGCCGCTACCTCGAATGCTCCCTGGAGATGACGCGTATCTTTGAACAATTCACCGATCGCGTTGTCCCCTACTCCATCGACGAACAGTTTCTCGATCTCACCGGCTGCAGCCGCCTCTGGGGCGAGCCCCATGAAGCAGCCCGCCGCATTCTCCGGCGGGTCTGGGAGATAACCGGAATCCGCTGCCGGATCGGCCTCGGCGAAAACCCGCTTCAGGCGAAGATGGCCTGCGACCGCTTTGCCAAAAAAAGAGCGGACGCCTTTTTTGAGCTCACCGGCGCCAGTTATGCCGCCCATGTCTGGCCGCTGCCCATCGGCAACCTTTTCGGCGTCGGCTCGCGGATGGAGCATCACCTCAGGCGCATGGCCGTCCGGACGATCGGGGATCTCGCCCGGCTGCCCCGGGAGATCCTGACCCGGCGCTGGGGAATCAACGGCGAGCTGCTCTGGCTAAACGCGCACGGCATCGACTATTCAACCCTGCAGCCGGGAAAACCGGCCCCCCAGAAAGGGGTCGGCCACTGCGCCACCCTGCCGCGGGATTACGCCTCCCGCCAGGAGATCGAAACAGTTTTGCTCGAACTGACCGCAGAGGTCTGCTACCGGGCCCGCTCCATCGGGAAGATGGGCACAACGGTTCATGTCTACTGCCGCGGCGCTGACTTTGACCGTCCCTCCGGCTTTTCCCGCCAGCAGAAGCTGCCGGAGCCCGCCGCCGCCGTCTCCGGAGTCTACCCGGCCTCGCAGCAGCTTTTCCGCCGCCACTGGGATGGAAAACCGGTGCGAGCGCTGGGGATCAGCCTCAGCGGGCTCACTGACCGCCACTGCTACCAGCTCTCCCTCTTCAACCGCCGTGAAGTCACCGACTCGCTCAGTTCAGCGCTGGATCAGATCCGGGAGCGCTACGGGCCGACCGCTCTTTTCCAGGCTGCCTCGCTTACCTCGGGAGGGCAGCTCTTTGCCCGGGCCAACATGATCGGGGGGCATGCCAAATGAGGAAGAAGCTGTACCACCAGTTCGCCTGCAGCAGCCTCATGCTGCCCGAGCACCGTGCCCGGCTGGCCCGGCATCATCAGGATAAGGTCCGGGAGAGTTCCCTCCCCCCCGCCGACGAGCAGCAGCTGGAACAGTTCCAGCGCCTCATTGAGCAGTCCATGCACTCGGGCCGGGCGCTAAGGATAACCTTCCGTGAAAGCGGCCGCTACCGCGCTTTCACCGGAGTGGCCCTTGAGCAGCAGCCGGAATCAGAGCGGCTTCGTTTTCGCCGGGGGGAGCAGGTGCTCACCATTCCCACCGCTGCGATCGTCCATCTGGAGATCGCTTCGTCCGCAGATTATTAGACAGGTCCCTTACCCCCACCACCTGAGCTCACTGGCGTAAAAGCAACTCTGCACTGCAGATTCTTCGCTGCGCTCAGAAAGACAGCGGTGGTGACTTCACTGGGCATGACAGTACCAGACACTTCATCTATCCTGAGCCTCCTTTTTTGTCTATCCTGAGCGCAGCGAAGGATCTAAAACGATGCTGCCGGGTAAAAAACAGACCACGCTTTATATCCTCACTGCAGCTCCAAACAGTACTCCCACTCTCCGGTATAAAAGCAACTCTGCACTGCAGATTCTTCGCTGCGCTCAGAAAGACAGCGG
>JAAZIG010000286.1 GCA_012510325.1 Bacillota bacterium | reverse complement strand
TTCCGTGGCCCGTCAAGCAGCTCTTTTAGCGCAGCGACGCGGTGCTCTTCCACCGGCTGCAGCGCCCGGGTCACCGGAACGTAGAGCGTCCGCCCCTGCGGTGTCGGCAAGCAGAAGTAGATCGTCACTGCAGTATAATTGAGATAATCGTCGAGTGCATCATCAACCTCGAGGTTGAGCAGGCATTCCGGCCCCAGTGGAATCGCCCCGGGGGTGCCTCCGGGAAATTTTTCCGGAGAATCTCCTTCAACCATAATCTTGAGCTGCTCCACCTGGGGAAACTGGCGCAGGGTGCAAAGGAGTCCGCCCAGAACGAGACGCTCGGCGGAGGGATCATATTGTAAAAAGGGGCTGTTAAAATCGACCCGGGCCGGTCCTGTTTCACCGATATGAATCCCCAGGATGACCGTTTTCTCCGGAAGGAGCGGCACCAACCCCAGCGGCTTCAGCTCTTTCTCCAGCTGCGGGGTTTCCACCAGCTGCTCCAGGGTGTTGCGGACAACAGTTTCCGTTTCCGGAATCGCTCGCTGAACCGGGACCAGGAAGCGCAACTCGTTGTCCGGATAATAGAGCGTGCCGAGATATCCGTCGCCGGGTTCCGGCGGCAGCGGTGGCTCCGTCGGCAGGCTGAACGGCTCCCCGGGCGGGTCGGCGCAACCCGGCAAACAGATCGCCAGAGCTAGCAGCAGCAAAAACAGGGCCAAAAACCGGCTTATAGTACGGTGCATTCGTCTCCCCCGCTCGGATCAGGTTGTACCGGGACAAGTACTTCATATATATCGGGGGGGCGGGAACAATATGACTCTTTTTGAGTTAAAGAAGCCGGCGCGAACTGAAATGAGGCGGAACCTGCTCCGCAGCCGGGAGCGAGCGAATCAGCTCTATTGGAGAAACAAACTACAGGGTGACCTGGTAAGCTTTGATCCGGCGGTGCAGCATTTTGGTGGCGATCTCTTCAAAGGAGTGCGGATTCCCGCTAACAAAGAAACGGTAACCGGGTTCAGTCAGCTGCAGGGGGTGGTGCAAGCGGCGTTCGGTGAGGATGCTTTTGACCTCGCCGGCGATCTCTTCGGCAGAGTTGATCAGGGTTACCCCGGATCCAACCGTTTTCTGGATCAGCTCCGCCATCAGGGGATAGTGCGTGCATCCGAGAATCAGAGTATCGACAGCGGCAAGATTAAAGGGGGCCAGGTACTCGGCAGCCACTTTTTCCGCTTCCGGGGTATCGACAAGATCGTTTTCCACCAGCAGAACGAAAAGGGGACAGGCCCTGGCGGTAATGTGCAGCCCGGGACGTGCTCCCTGAAGCGCTTTTTCATAAGCCGAGCTGCGCACGGTTCCCGCTGTGCCGATCACCCCGACCCGGCCTTTTCGGGTCTGCTTGAGAGCGGCGCGCACCCCCGGCTCAATTACCCCCAGCACCGGCAGAGCGCTCCTTTCGCGATAGCTGGACAGCCCCACCGCCGTGGCCGTGTTGCAGGCCACCACCACCATCTTGATCTCCTGGTTCTGCAGAAAATCGATGATCTGCAGGGCGAAGCGGCGCACCTCTTCGTCGGGACGGGGGCCGTACGGCATCCGCGCCGTATCGCCAAAATAGACGATCTGTTCGTGCGGCAGCTGCCGGGTGAGCTCCTGGAAGACGGTCAGCCCGCCGACGCCGGAATCTAGAATGCCGATCGCTTTGTATGAGGAGTGAGGCAAATTCAAATCTCCTTTTAACGCTACTTCCCCTTTAGCTGGCTGAAGTAGCCGCCCATTATTTTCCTGGTATCCATTATCGAGATAAAAGCTTCATCGCTCATCTCCCGGATCTCGGTGAGGAATGCAGGCAGATCGCGTCTTTTCATTAATATGTATAGAATGCGGTGCGGACCCTCTTTACCGAAACAATCCACCGCCGTAACGCCGTAACCCATCTCGCGCAGGTCATCCTCAAAATCAACGCAGACCTGTTTGAAGATCACCTGCACGTTCACAAAGCCGACCGCCACTTTCTCTTCCACCCAGCTGCCCACATAGT
>JAAZIG010000285.1 GCA_012510325.1 Bacillota bacterium | reverse complement strand
ATCCTTCGGGCTGCGCCCTCAGGATGACACAAATGCCCCAGATGCACCGCCGGGGCGGCTCTGCTTTACTGAGCAGCGACGTGTCCTGACGATGAGTCAAAGTCACCGTCCCTCCGACTCACTAGGATGAGCCACGGGGACGGATCTCCTGGCTCATTTTGCACTGCACCTCGGTGGCGGATTCTCGGTGCGGCTTCAGCGACGGGTTCTGACGATGAGTCAAAGTCACCGTCCCCTTGACTCACTGATGTTTGGGCGGGGGTACCTTGAGAAAGGAAAATGGTTATGTTATAATTTTTCACCAAGAGGCACAGGTGGTGCAGTATTCTAGTTGGCTCCCCCTCTCTGAAAGCGGGCCTAAAAATCCGTTGAGGGCACATCGATGAAGTTCCTGGTGCCGGCCGCTGAAGCCCAGTCGGGGGCTGGTGCTGGGAGTTAAGAAGGACGGGGCGATCTACAAAGGCATGTAGGCGTTGACCCTGCCTTCGTGGAGACCCAATGATGGTGGCCGGATGCCCGAGGGCTACGGTTACTGCTTGGGAATGAACCTGCATGCGGTGAAAGCTGGGTGCAGTGTAGCCTGCCTTGAGTGGAATGGGCGGAGGGAAGTAAAATTCCAGAAATCCATTCTGCAAAAGAGGCTAGGGGCAGGATCGGAGCCAGGGAGGAAATCTCCTAGACTGCTCTCTCAGGGAGAGGCGGGTCAGGGATTAAAGTGCGAGCTGAGTGGCAATCCAGTTCCGCCGGTGGCGACATGGCGGGAATAATCTGAAAAGGGAACTGCCTCGTCGGTGACGAGAGGTGATTATTCGGGAAAACCTGCTGGACCTAAGCCGCAACGTTTACCTGGCCCGTTACCACCGGTGCTTTTTTATATGTGGGGCAATTCCCCGGCGGTTGCAGTATGTCCGGGTGAGAATCGGTTTATCCTAAAAAGAGGCGGCCGGTACCGGTGTTGCCGCTGCGGTATGGTGATGAGGTGCGAAAAATCAAACGAAGCCGCCCCCGGGGGCGGTGGGTTGTCGGTGCTGCCGTCAGCTCTTTTGTGCTGGCGGTGGTGCTGGGCATCATCACGCGGTTGCTGCTGGAGGCAATTTATTCCCTGTTTGTCTCCTTTGCTATTTTGCTGGTGGTGATCGCGGTGGGTATTGTTTTTGATCTTATCGGCACCGCGGCGGCGGCGGCGGAGCTGGCGCCCCTGAATGCCAAGGCGGCCCGGAAACAGTACGGCGCCCGCAGGGCGGTGGATCTGGTTCAGCAGGCCGACCGCGTGGCCAGCATCTGCAACGATATTATCGGCGATATCAGCGGTATTGTTAGCGGAGCGCTCGCGGCGGTAATCATCCTTCGCCTGGCCGAGGCGAGTCCGCTCCTGCCGGTGGAGCTCTACGGCGGGGTTATCCTGACGGCGCTGGTGGCCGCCCTCACCGTGGGGGGCAAGGCCTGGGGAAAGAATATTGCGATCAACCGCTCCACAGAAATAATTTTGTTTACGGGGCGGATCCTGACCCGGTATGATCGTCTGCGGGAGTGGGTTTTCCGAAAAGGGAAGAAGGGGTGACGGGGATGGAGGAGCTGCCGGAGGGGCTGAATCTGCCCGGCGATCTGCAGAAGATGGAGCTTGCCGAGCTGGAAGAGCTGGCTGGGAAGATACGGAGTTACATGATCCGGACGGTATCGCAGAGCGGGGGACACCTGGCGCCCAATCTGGGAGTGGTGGAGCTGGCTCTCGCTTTGCACAGCACTTTCCAGAGCCCTCGCGATCGGATTATCTGGGATGTGGGACACCAGTGCTATCCGCACAAGCTGCTCACCGGCCGCTGGAAGCGTTTTTCGACCCTGCGCCGCCACGGCGGTCTCAGCGGCTTTCCCAAGCCTGACGAGAGCGCT
>JAAZIG010000284.1 GCA_012510325.1 Bacillota bacterium | reverse complement strand
GGCTGCAGCATATCACCGGGATGAACTACCGCATCGCCCGCCAGATCAGGGGGGCGGCGCAGCCCTATCTCCACCATTTTCTCGATTACCGGCGGCGGCGGGTCTATCACAGCCTGATCATCGCCCCGCCGGGGGGAGGCAAGACCACCTTTCTGCGCGATCTGGCCCGCTGCCTCAGCGACGGGGCCGCTGGATTCGGTTTTCCCGGATTCAAGGTCGCCGTCGTCGACGAACGCTCCGAGATCGCCGGCTCTTTTCAGGGCAGGGCGCAGCTCGATATCGGCGAGCGCACCGATGTGCTCGACGGCTGCCCCAAGGCGGAGGGGATGATGCTGCTGCTGCGCTCCATGGGTCCGGAGGTCATCGTGACCGATGAGATTGGCCGGGCCGAGGATGCCGCCGCCATTGAAGAGGTGATCCACGCCGGGGTGACAGTGGTGGCGACGGCGCACGGCAGCAGCCTGGCGGAGCTGCGCTCCCGTCCGGGGCTGCGGCGGCTCTTTGACGGGGGCATCTTCGAGCGGGCCGTGATCCTGGGCTGGAGCCGGGGCGCCGGCACTGTCGAGCAGCTCTGCCGCCTGGACGAAAAAAGCGGTCCCGTGGCCCTTCCGGAAAAGGAACGACGGAGAGGCTGAGATGCTGATGCCTGTCTGCAAGATCGCCGGGGCGCTCTGTGTGATGGCCGCGGCGCTGCTCTTCGGCGAATCGAAAGCCAGGGCTCTCTCCCGGCGGGTGGAGGAGCTGGAGCAATTTCAGCGCAGCCTGAAGCTGCTCGTCGTGGAGATCTCCTTCGGCCGCGCCCTGCTGCCCTACGCCTTCGAGACCGTCGCCCGGCGGCTGGGGCCGCCTTTGGACCGGCTCTATGGGCTGGCCGCGGCCAGGCTGCTCGCCGGGGACGAGCGCAGCGCCCGGGAGATCTGGGAGGCCGCTCTGGAGGAATTCCATCCCCGGAGCGCCCTCACCGCCGGGGATCGGGAGATCTTCTCCGGTCTGGGGATCTCCCTGGGGATCAGCGCTCAGGAGGGGCAGCTCAAGCAGATCGGGCTGACCCTGCAGCATCTCGAGATAGCCCTGGAGGAAGCACGGACGGGGCGGCAGCGCAATGAAAAGATGTGGCGTTATTTGGGCTTTGCCGGGGGCGCCGCCCTCGTGATCCTGCTGCTGTAAACGGAGGGAGCAATTTGAATGCCGTCAATATCGACCTTCTCTTCAAGATCGCCGGGATCGGCATCTTTATCTCTGTCCTGAATATTGTGTTAAAGCAGGCGGAGAAGGAGGAGCAGGCGCAGATGTTAACCCTTGTCGGGGTCGTTATCGTTCTGCTGATGGTCCTGCAGCTCATCAGCGAACTCTTCTCCAGCATCAAGACTATCTTCAATCTGTTCTAGCGCCGCCGGGGGTGAGCTGCGGGTGTTTTCCGCTGCTGTTGTAGTGGACACGTGTTCGGCACGCGGAACTGAGCCACGGGGACGGATCTCCCGGCTCACTTTTCGGGGATGAGCCACGGGGACGGATCTCCTGGCTCACTATTCCAGCACAGTCAGCCGGTGCCATGCAATAACTATGAGCCTAAAGAATCACCTTAAACATGATTCGTCACAATGACAAGAGGGGTGCCCGGGAGGGTGCTTGGGACGGCAATAGGGGTGCCTGGGG
>JAAZIG010000283.1 GCA_012510325.1 Bacillota bacterium | reverse complement strand
TATCCACAATATTGATCTTGTAACTGCCGTAGCCAACAGAGCAGTTCTTGGAATAGATGGTGATCCCCCGCTCCCTTTCCAGCTCGCCGGAGTCCATCACGCAATCGACCACCGCCTCGTTTTCCCGAAAGACACCGCTTTGGGAAAGAAAAGCGTCCACCAGAGTAGACTTGCCGGCGTCCACGTGGGCAATTACGGCAATGTTAATTACCTTTATCTTTTTCATCATCACGATCTCTCTTTTCCATAGTGGAAACTTTATTAGTTTACCACAACCGACAAACATAGGCCACTGTTTCCTGCAGCGGCTGTAGATAGAGCGGTTTTACGGCCGGCCATAGGCAAATCCGGTGCGGAATCCAAAAGGCACAAGGGCCCATCTCCAGATTTAACTTGACAGCATTACGTTATGGTGTTATAATGCAGTCAAGAGATCACTATGAGGGAGGGCTTATTCGGTGCATAAAAAGGAATACCGCATTGGAGAGCTGGCCGAGCTGGCGGAGGTCACCAGGAGAACGATCCATTATTATATCCACAAAGAGCTGCTCCCCCCGGCAAAGGGAGCCGGGGTCAACAGCTACTACACCGCGGATCATCTCAACCGGATCAAACTTATCCGCAAGCTGCAGGAATCATATCTGCCTCTTGCCGAGATCCGCAAGATTATCGCCCCATTGAGCCCAAAAGGGGTGCTTGAATACCTGGAGCAGCATAGAGAGAACGTGCAGCCGCTTGCGAGCATGGTCCTGGTCCAGGAACCGGCCCTAGAGATGAGCTACCGCACAAGCAGCGCCCCAATTCTTTATGAAAGGGTCGAGTTGGGCGAAAATATCGAGCTGCACTTTCCCGGGGAGCTCAGGGAAATAAAGCCGGAGCTTTTGCGCTCACTCATAGAAAACTGCAGGCGGATCATTGACCACGGCTAACAGGCCGGCTGCAGCCTGAAAATCGGGCAACCTTGCCCCTAAGGAGGAGACATGATGGAATGGGGAATCTTTGAACGCAGTGGAAAACCGGCGGCCCTTCCCTTAAAAGAGGTTTGGATCAAAGGCGATCTCTGCGGCCTTTACGGAGAGTATACGGTGGAGCAGTTTTATATCAACGAGGGAGCGAAAAGCCTTGAGATCATCTACACTTTTCCCCTGCCGGACAAGGCGGTGCTCACCGGTTTCAGCGCCTGCGCAGGCAAGCGCGTCATTACCGGGGAAATAAGAGAGAAAGAAGAGGCCTTCCAGAGTTACGATGAAGCGCTCGGCAAAGGCGACAGCGCCTATCTTTTGGAGCAGTTCCGTCCGAACATTTTCCAGGTGTCTCTCGGGCAAATCCTTCCCGGGGACAAGGTGAGCATCAAGATTGCCTACCTCAAAGTGATCGCTTATCAGGACGGAGAGATCAGGCTTTCCATCCCCACTCTGGTAGCCCCCCGGTATATTCCCGGAAAGCAGATCAAGGAAAAAAGTGGTCTGGGCTGGGCTGAGCCCACCGGTCCGGTCCCTGACGCCGACTTCATCACCCCGCCGGTAGATGCCCAAGCAATGTACCGGGTATCGCTGGAGCTGAACCTGCAACCACTGATGCCCGTCGACCGGTTCGATTCCCCCTCACACCAGGTGGAAATAAAAACCCGGGATGACGGGAGTGCACAGATCACCCTGGCCGGGGGTCCGGTGCCTCTGGATCGGGATATCGTCATCCGGGGATACTGCCGCGGGGAGAGCACAACAGCCGGATTGAGCTGGACCGATCCGGAGAGCGGCGCCTCATACTTTTGCCTTAACTTTCTTCCCCGCCTGGAACCCCCTTCCGAGCGGGAACCGGTAAACTATATCTTCCTCATCGACATTTCCGGCTCCATGCATGGGAGCAAGCTGGAGCAGGCAAAAAACGCCCTGCAGCTGTGCCTCAGAAATATGGAAACAGGCGACAGCTTCAATATAGCCGCCTTTGAAAGCAGGTGCCATCATTTCTCGCCGACGGGAGCTCTCCCTTTCAATCAGCGCTCCCTCGACAGGGCCAGCGCATGGATCGACAACCTCGGCGCCCGGGGGGGCACTGAAATCCTGGGACCGGTGAACCACGCTCTTGAGAACAGCGGCGAAAG
>JAAZIG010000282.1 GCA_012510325.1 Bacillota bacterium | reverse complement strand
GAATAAGCAGTGGGGTCCTGCCCCGGGCAGCGCGGGAAGGATAATGCAGCGCTCCCGTTGAATAACACCGATAGCTCGGATGCCGGGCTGTGTCCCGATAGTACGCTGCCAGACAGCGAAGTGCCGGAGAGGCGAAAATTTGGGGGGGCGGATGTAGTCGAACCTGACAGGCGGTTAACCCGGATTGGGTGGAATGCTTTTTTTTCTCCTTTGCGGATGCTCTTCATTTCTGGCTGCAGTTTTTTTATTGCAGCGGGGCGGCTCGATCTGCCCCGGGGCTGGCTTTATTACCTGCTGGCGGCGGCGCTCTCGCTGGGCGGCAACCTGTTACTTGTTTACCGATCGCCGGAGCTGCTCAATGAAAGGGGACGCCCGGGGGAGAATACCAAGAGTTTGGACAAAGTTCTGCTGCTGCTCCTGTTTGGGACCAACCTGATAGCGCTGCCGCTGGTCGCCGGTCTTGATAGCGGACGTTTCCACTGGTCCGCGCTGCCCGAATTTTATAGCTGTGCCGGTGCTCTTCTTCAGGTGAGCGCTTCTCTCATCGTGCTCTGGGCGGCGCTGGAAAATCCTTTTTTTGAGGGAACCGTGCGCTTGCAAAAAGAGCGCCGGCAGTATGCCGTCAGCGGGGGGCCATACGCCTATATTCGGCATCCCGGATACCTGGGGATGTCCCTGAACACCCTGCCGCTTCCTTTCATCGTCGGCTCGCAGGCGGCACTGCTCCCGGCGATTCTGGCAATAGCGCTCATCGTTATCCGCACCGCTTTCGAGGACCGTCTGCTCCTGCGGCATCTGCCGGGATACCGGGATTATGCCCGAAAAGTCAGGTACAGGTTGTTTCCCCCAATTTGGTAGCAGCCCATCCGGGCGGACGATGACTTTGACTCACTCAGATGCCGGAGTTCTGCAGGATGAACCGGTACCAGACCCTGTAGCAACTAAAGTGGGACAAGAAGGTACGTCCCCTTTGTCCCATCAGATCCTTCAGGCTCCGCCTTCAGGAGGACGGCGAGGGGCCGGATCCCGTTTCCTGAAAGTGAGTCAAAGTCACCGTCCCCGTGACTCATTGTCCTGTGCCCTGCAGCGGCAGTTTAAAGCTCTTTTTTAAAATGCGCCGCCACTTCTTTGAGCAGCTGGAAAGACAGCTCCACGGTTTTCTCCCTGTCTGTGTTGATCAGGCAGCAGCGGGCCGGGGCGAACCAGGCCTGCCGGAGGAGCTGCTCCCTCGGTATTCCGCCCTGCTCCAGATATCCCCAGAGCTCTTCGATCCGCTCAATCATCGATTGAAGATTTTCCTCCAGATACTCTTCCGTCAGGGTGGGCGTAATTCCCCAGGAAATAATGGCTCCGCGGTCGAGAAAAGAGCGGACCTCCTCCCGGTAGCGCGAAAAGATGTACCCCCGGGCGAGAACGTCCAAAGAGAGGATGTCGAGATCCAGATTGAGCAGAAAGGACCAGTCGGGATTGCCACAGAGGTGCACGCCCCTGGGTCCGGGAAAGTTCTTCAGGAAGGCGCGGTAGTCGGCAGAGGCCTTCTCGCTGGTATAGCCGGTATAGGACATGAAGAGCATCTCCAGACCGGGTTCGTCGACCCAGACAAAGGGCTGCGGATGGATCTTCTGCAGGTCGCGGTACTGGGCCTGCAGCTTCCGGGCAAAGAAATCAAAAATGATCTCGCGCACCTCATCGAAATAGATCATCGGGCGTCTTTCGCGATCCTGAATCTTCATCCCGAAGCTGACGGGGCCGATGCTCTGGCCGCGGATATAGGGGTACGCGGACAGCTCTTTTTCCAGAAAGCGATGGTAGACAGCGCTGTACTGTGGAGAGAGGCGAAAATATGATTCGTCCTCCCAGTGGAGCAGATACTGCTCCAGCTCCTGGTAAAACCGCTCCAGAGAAAAATGGATCTCCCGGCGCTCCAGATCCAGTTCGATCCCCGGAAAATGCTCCGAAGCCTGGGCGTACATATCTTCGTAGAAGCTGACCCCGGGCAACTGCGGCCAGAAGGGAATATCGAGGGATAGGGAAAGCTGCAGCGCTTTCTCCACATCCCCATGCGGCAAAATCCCCATGGCGGTGGTCAAACAGTTTCCCTCCAGCGGTTGCTGCGGTGAAGATGCCGCCTGCTTAAGCATTGTCTGTCGCCCCCTTTCCGCGGTCGAACCGGGCTTTACTCCTGTCCAATCTTTGCCCGGCGCCCGCCGTCAGGCGGCCAGGCAGCGAAGCACTTTTTCCCCCAGACTGTCTGCTCAATAGCGTTTCCCCCTCAAAGAGCTCCTGCGGTGATCTCGCCTGAGCATTATTTCCCGTTCAGGGGGCAGATCCCTTCTTGCCGACAAGCAATTAAAAAGATATCCAATAGTGCGTCAGCCGGGCAAGGAGGAAGTAGCTGACGGCTCCGACCTTGTTCCCCCGGGCCGGTTACGGTTTCATAATGATCAAAGAGAGATCGGGACGGTTGAAGATACGAAAGGGGATGACAGAGTTGCCCAGACCGCGACTAACATGCATGCTTGTTTTTTCGGAGCGGTAGAGGCCGGCAGAATAGGGTGGGAAAAAAGTTTTGTCCGGCGACAGGACTCCGCCCCAGAAGGGGAGACGCACCACCCCGCCGTGAATATGGCCGGCACAGATCAGATCGGGGCCCCAGCCGACGTATTCCGGAAAATATTTGGGGTTATGTGCCAGCAGGATGGAGACCTCTTCGTCTCGCGGAAGGCCGAGCTTCTCTTCGATAAAGGCTGTTTTCAGCGCGGCATCTTCCCAGATTTCGGCCATGCTCTCGCTGGAGTAATGGTAGAGCGCGGAAGTAAAACCGTAGATCCCGAACGCGGTGCCCCCTTTCATAAATTCCGCCCGCTCATTGTCAAGCAAAACCGCTCCGGCCTTCTCCACTGCCGCAGCGAAACGGGTATAACGCTCTGTTCCGGTCATCCCTTCGACGATCTGTTCGTGATTGCCCAGGGAGCAGTAGATGGGATAGCGTTGCTGAAGTTCGTGAAGAAGATCGATGAAGGGGCTGCCGTCATCATCGTGCGAATCGATCATATCACCGGAAACGAGAATCAGATCCGGTTCCAGCCGGACGATGGCGCGGGCCAGACGCCTGTTGTGCTGTCCGAACCTTTTCCCATGCAGATCGCTGATATGGACAATCCGCAACCCGGGATGATCGCGGGGCAATTTATCTACCGAAAGGTGAAATGTAGAACGCTGAATCGAGTTGTTGCCGTAGAGCAAGAAACCGAGAGCCGCCAGAGCCGCCAGGAGGAGAGCAGTGCATATTTTAGCAGTCTTTTCACCCATTTCGATCACCTCGGAACTGAACCATATATAAATTCTACCTGTTTGCTCCGAAAAAATCCACCCGCCGGGAGATCCGTCCCCACGGTGTGTCTGGGTATTTTTGTAATCCTAAGCTTGGCGAAAGATCTTCGGGTGAGCTGCCTGCTGGCATTTTGCTCTTTCAGCTCCGCCAGCGGGCGAAATGGGCCGGGAGATCCGTCCCCGTGGCTCACTCTTGTGGTGCGAAATGGGCCGGGAGATCCGTCCCTGTGGCTCACTGTGGCTCACCCGGCAGCGGGAAAGATGCAGGCAAAGATCGGGTGGCGGTGAAGGGGCAAGTGGGGGCGGAATCTTGCAAACTTGGACAATTTTCATTAGTGTGGCATAATTGGGAACAGGCGAGAAGGAGGCTGCCCCTCTTGCACTGCGGAGAGCGGGGCGATTGTCCGAGCTTTGCCGCTGCGGCCGGTTTCTACGGGGCCGCTAACATTGTCTGCTTCAAGGAATGTAAAAAAGGGGGGGGTAATGTGATCATCGATCCGCAGAAAATAAGGGTGCTGCGGGTTTCCGGTTCTCCTTACGAGCGCTCCAGAGAGCATGCCCGGGAACTGGGGGGGGAGGCGCTCTCGGGAAGCCTCGATTTCTACCGCAAATTCTGGGAGATTAAGGTCGCGCATATGGTTCCGGGGATGCCCGGGGCGGTGCGGCGGTTGCTGGTATCGCTCATCGACACCCTCGTTGTAAAACCGGCCATCCGGGAACAGCGCTTTGCGCCCCGGGATCGGGAGCTGTTTCGGGGGTATTGTGAAGGTGTCGATCACGCCGTCAGTTACGGGGAGCTGAAGCGTGCGGCGGCGGTCGCGGATACCTACAACTACTGCCTGGGATGGCTCTTCAAGGCGCGGGGGGGAAAGCTGCCGTCGGCTCCGCCGATTCCCGGGAGCGGCGTCGGCTGTTCAAGTCTAATCGCCTGGGGGGAAGCGACTGCGGATGGAGAGATGATCTTTGGGCGCAACCTTGATTTTTTCACCGGGGACAAATGGATCGATCAGGCTGTTGTGCTGGTGGTCGAGCCCGGACCGGGGGAGATACCTTTTACCTCCGTCACCAGCGCCGGCATCCCCATTGAGGGGATCACCGCTTTCAACGCCGAGGGGCTGGCGGTTTCCGTCCACCAGAATTTCAGCAAAGCGGTGAGCACCCGGGGGCGGAGCATTATCTCCATCAGCAATGAAGTGGCCGCCTGCGCGCGGAATATTTCCGAGGCTGTTAAAATAATCAGCAGGCGACCGTCCATCTCGGGCTGGTCCATTCTGGTCGGCAGCGCCGCCGACAAGGAAGCGGTGCTCATCGAGACCGATGCCGACGGTTATGCGGTCACTGAGCCGGAAGGGGGCAAACCCTGGCTCTGTTACGCCAACAGCTACCTGCATCCCCGCCTGCAAAAGAATGAATTTGTTCCCGGCCATGCGTTTCTGGAGCACAATTCTGCCCGGCTCCACAGAATGCGCCGCTGGTTGGAGGAGCATGCCGGCTCGATTACCCCTGAGCTGATGGCAGCGGTGCTGGGCGACCACTACGATCCCCTTTCGCGGATGGAGCGTCCGCTGGGCAATACCATCGCAGCGGTACACAATGTGACCAGTGCGGTGATGGAACCGGATAAACAGAGGGTTTGGGTGGCCCTGGGGCCCGCCCCGGCCAATACCACCCCTGCTTATGTCGGATTTGACATCGAGGCGCTGCGCCGGGGGAAAGATGGAGCTTTGGGCGCCATCCCGGGGAACCCGTATTTCCACAGCCCCGCTTATCCGGCGCTGCGCGAGTATGCCCTGGCCTACCAGGCTTTCGATGAGCTGGACGAAGAAAGCGCTATTTGGCACCTCGAAGAGGCCCGCCGCCTCCATTCACAGGAGCCGCTCTATGCTTTTATGCTGGGAATCTTCTATCTCAAACAGGGCCGCACCGGAGCCGCTCTGGAGCAATTCCGCCAGGCTGACAAACCGTTCAACAGCAGTTACCGCCGCGCTTTGGTCCGGCTCTGGCAGGGGCGGTGCTACGACCTGCAGGGGCAAAGAGAGCCGGCCCGGGAGCTGTACCGCCTTGTTCTGGAGGCTGCCCCGCCGGAGAGCGGCCCGGTGCTGGGTGCCCGCGAAGCGCTTAAAAGGCCGTACCACCGCAATGCGGTCAAACATGTAATTGTTGAGTTTCTCATGGCCGATGCTCAGGATATCTAGGAAGCCTGAACGAAGATCAGCGGGCATGGGAAGCACCGCACCGCT
>JAAZIG010000036.1 GCA_012510325.1 Bacillota bacterium | reverse complement strand
GATCAATATTGTGGATACACCGGGGCATGCGGATTTTTCTTCCGAGGTGGAACGGATCATCAAGACAGTGGATACGGTGATTCTTTTGGTCGACTCGTCGGAAGGGCCGATGCCCCAGACCCGCTTTGTCCTGCAAAAGTCTCTGGATCAGGGTTTGGTGCCCATTCTTCTGATCAATAAGATCGACAAGAAGGATGCGCGGATCGAGGAGGTTGTAAACGAGGTTTACGAACTGTTCATGGATCTGGAAGCGGCTGATGAACAGCTTGATTTTAAGATCTTGTACGGCATCGCCCGGCAGGGGATTGTGGTGCGCGATCCGGCGGAGGCTGCCGCTATCGGCATCGAGCCGGGCCAAGGAAGCGGGAAGGCCAAAAAAAGCGCTGCCGGGAGGGGCGGCTTAAATATCAATCCGCTTTTTGAGACCATCATCGAGCAGGTTGGGGGGTACCCGGACCGGTCGCAGGAGCCCCTCCAGTTTCAGATATCGTCCCTGGGGTATGATGACTACATCGGGCGCCTGGGGATCGGGCGCATCGAAAAAGGGATCATTCACAAGGGACAGACGGTAGCGGTGGTGGGGGCCGGCGGGGAGAGCCGCCTGCATAAGGTCAGCAGGCTCTTTGTCTACAAGGGGTTGCACCGGGCGGAAGTGGAGACAGTCGTCTGCGGTGATATCGGTGTCATCTCGGGGATAGATGACCTGACCATCGGCGATGCCATCTGTGAGCAAGACCATCCGGTTCAGCTGCCCTCCATCAAGATTGAAGAACCCACGCTGAGCATGAACTTTATCGTCAACAGCTCTCCTTTTGCCGGTCGGGAAGGCCGCTACGTGACCACCCGCCATCTGAAGGAGCGGTTGGAAAAAGAGCTGGAAATCAATGTCGGGCTGCTGGTTGAGCCGGCCGGTACCACCGATGCCTTCAAGGTTTCCGGCCGGGGGGAGCTGCACCTGTCGATTTTAATTGAAAACATGCGCCGGGAGGGCTATGAGTTGTCCATCTCCAAGCCGGAAGTAATCCTGAAAAAGGATGCCCGGGGACAGCTGGCTGAACCGGTGGAGGAAGTGATGATCGAGGTGCCCGAGAAGTACGCCGGCGGGGTTATCTCCGAGCTCAATCTGCGCAAAGGGGTCATGAAGGGGATGAACGGGAAAAACGGGCGGGCCAAGTTAATCTATACGGCGCCCACCCGCGGGCTGCTCGGATTCCGGAGTCAGTTTATCAATCAGACCCATGGCGAAGGGACCCTGGTGCGCCGTTTTTGCGGCTATGAAGAGTACAAGGGCGAGATAGAAGAAAGAGCACACGGTGCGATTATCGCTCTGGAAGAAGGTGTTACCACCCCGTACGCCCTTCACAATATCGGTGAACGGGCGGAGATGTTTGTCGCTCCCGGCACCCGCGTCTACGAGGGCATGATCGTGGGGCTGAACAGCCGCCGCGAGGATATGGTGGTAAACCCGTGCAAGGCCAAGAGAACGAGCAATATGCGTGCCGCCGGCAGTGATGAGGCGATCAAGCTTACCCCGCACCGGGAATTTACCCTGGAAGAGGCTTTGGAATTTATCAACGGCGACGAACTGGTAGAGATAACCCCCTCCAGCATCCGCCTGCGCAAGAAACTGCTGAAAGAGCTGGACCGCAAAAGAGCCGCCCACAGATAAAACCGCCGATTTATTGTCACCCCGACCCTAGGGAGTCAAGGGGACCGAGGATTTGACTCACTCCTGGGCAATGAGATCCGGCTGCCGCCGTCATTATATGCTCCGCGGCACCCCAAAATGAGCCAGAAGATCCGTCCCCATGGCCCACTCAAAGGGAATTATTGTCATCCTGAGCATAGCGAAGGATCTTCGGTAGGGCTGTTGGTTGAACGTATTTGATTCGTTCTCAGGGTCTGGTGAGGGGAAGATGAGCCAGGAGATCCGTCCCTGTGGCTCATCTTGTGGGGGGGAAATGAGCCGGGAGATCCGTCCCCGTGGCTCTTTTTTGGTGATTGACTTTGGCTGCCGGTACTGTATGATTTGCATGTCAGTACTAAAATTCGTGCTTAAAACGAGGGAATATGGACAGTAGACTTTATCTGCTCACCGGGGCGACGGGACTTTTGGGCGGGAATATACTGAGGGAATTGGTCTCCAGGGGCGAACGCGTCCGCGTGCTAGTGCTGCCGCATGATGCGGCTATCGCCAATCTGCCGTCAGGTGTGGAGGTCGTGGAAGGCGATCTGCTCGATGACAGTGCGCTGGAACGCTTTTTCACCAACCCCGGAAACCACAAAATCATGGTGATCCATGCTGCCAGCATTGTTACACTGGATCCTGACCCCAATGAGAAGGTCCGCGCCGTCAATGTGGACGGCACCAGGAAGATCGTCGCCCAGTCCCTGCGGCACCGGATCAAAAAGCTGGTCTATGTCAGCTCGACAGGAGCGATTCCGGAGCTGCCCAAGGGGCAGGGTATCTGTGAAGTTGAAGAGCACGATCCCGCCCGGGTGATCGGCTATTACGGCAAAACCAAGGCTGAGGCAACCGATCTGGTGCTGCGCGCCGCGCGGGAGAGCGGTCTGGATGCCTCCGTCGTCTACCCGAGCGGAATCTTCGGCCCGAACGATTACGGGTTCGGACTGATCACAAGCTGCATTAAAATGGTGGCGCAAGGCAGGCTGCGCATCTCCATCGGCGGCACTTTCAATTCGGTGGATGTCCGGGATCTCGCTGCCGGGATCATCGCCTGTACGGAACGAGGCCGCCAGGGTGAAAGCTATATCATGGCCAGCAGCTGCTATACCTTCACCCAGCTGTCGGAGGCCATCTGCCGGGAATCAGGTGCCAAAGGGTCCCTGTTTACGGTGCCCCTGTGGCTGGCCCGCCCCTTTGCCGGCATCGGGGCGCTTCTCTGTAAAATTACAAACAGCCCCGCCTGGTTCAGCCCGTACACTGTTTACAATCTGGAAAGGAACAATGACTATTCCGCGGCAAAGGCGGAAAGGGAGCTGGGCTTTCGCTGCCGTCCGCTGAACGAAACCATCGCTGACACGATCAGCTGGTTGAAGCGGGAGGGGGTTCTTCCCGTAAACGAATAAACAGATCAGCGCATCCGGGCGAGGCCGGTGCCGGGCGAGGCTGGAAAATAAGGGTGCCAAGTGGCAACTGGATCCTGCTGTTTAGCGGTGGATTAGTTGCTTCTCTCTGAATGGCAGAAGCAAAAGAATAAGGTGACAGGAGAAATAAGTTCTCCTGTCACCTTGTTTGGTTATTGATTAAGCGTATACCTTGCGGCACCGGTGGAGGATCAGGAGACCGCCAATCAGGAAAACCACCGCCAGGGGCGGTATTGAGGCAGTGCTCCCTCCAGCCGTAGCCGGCAGATCTTTTTTCGGGGTCCACTTGGCGTAGAGGGTCATATCTTCCGTCACAACGTTAGAAGCAAAATCCCAGGCGTTTTTGCATTCCTTCTCTTTGTACCATCCGCCGAAGATATAGCCTTCCCGAACCGGCGCGGCAGGCTCGGTGATGGTGCTGTTGTCGGCTGCTTCGACCGGATTGACCTTGCTCCCACCCTGGGAGTCAAAAGTGACGGTGTAAACAACGACAGCGGTTTCGGCATACTGTGCATAGAGCGTGGCGTTGCCGTCGAGAACAAAGGTGGCGCCGGGGGCGTATGCTGTTCCGCTGCCGTCCGCCGCCGTGTTCCAGCCGGTGAAAACGAAGCCTGCCGGAGCGGTAAAGGAGCTGGGCAGCACGATCACCGTG
>JAAZIG010000281.1 GCA_012510325.1 Bacillota bacterium | reverse complement strand
GTGGCTTACTTGAATGTCGCCAGCGCTCTGAACAAGCTCGAAGACGAGCTGAAGGGCGATGAGGCTACCGGGATGGTTATCGTCCGCCGGGCTCTGGAGGAGCCGCTGCGGGTTATCGCCGAGAACGCCGGCGCCGAAGGCTCCGTTGTCGTGGAGAAGGTCAAGGGGATGGAGCAGGGCTTCGGCTTCAATGCCGTGACCAATGAGTTCGAGAAGATGATCGATTCGGGGATCGTCGATCCGACGAAAGTGGCTCGCTCCGCGGTGCAGAACGCAGCCAGTATTGCGGGAATGCTGTTGACCACCGAGAGCATCGTCACCGACCTGCCCGACAAGAATTCGGGGATGCCGGCGATGCCGACCCCCGATATGCCGATGATGTAAAACAAGCGACCCGGAAGGGAAAAACAGGGCCGGCAGGGAGCAAAAAAGCTCTCCGCCGGCTTTTTTTGCGCCCCGGGGAGGGCTGGGGATGGGTGGCGGAATGGCGTGGTGCCAATATTTAAAATTTGCAGGCAATTTTATCTACTTTGTTATATAATTATATTGTACGGTAAAAAGCGGCTCTGCTTTTTACCAATTCAGCTTTACAGGAGGTCAAGATGATCGATTTCTCGTTAACGCCCGAGCAGGAGGCTATTCAGAAGATGGCGCGGGAATTCGCGCAGAAGGAGATCGCCCCGGTGGCGGATGAATATGACCGCAGCGGGGAGTATCCGGAGGCGGTTGTCCGGAAGGCGTTTGAGGCGGAGCTGGTCTACGGGTCCATCCCCGAGGAGTACGGCGGCGGGGGGGTCGGCGCCCTCGATCAGCTTATCGCCGTGGAGGAGCTTTCCGCCGCCTGCGCCGGGATTTCGGCCTGTATCGCCATCAACAGCCTGGCGGCTATTCCGCTGGTGCTCCGCGGCAGTGAGGAGCAGAAGAAAAAGTATCTCGGCACCATCTGCCGCGAGGAGAAAAAGATGGCTCTTTGCGTGACCGAGCCGGAGGCGGGCTCCGATGTGGCCTCGATTACGACGAGCGCCCGCAAGCTGAACGGCGAGTACGTGATCAGCGGCAGCAAGTGCTTCATCACCAACGGCGGGGTGGCCGACTACTACATCGTCTTCGCCTCGGTGGATCGCTCGAAGGGGCACCGCGGCATCACCGCTTTTATCGTCCCCCGGGAGGCGGAGGGCGTCTCGGTGGGGAAGAGGGAGGACAAGATGGGGCAGCGCGCCGCCGACACCACCGATGTGAGCTTCGATGAGGTCAAGGTTCCCCTGGCCGCCCGCATCGGGGAGGAGGGGGAGGGTTTTCGGATCATCATGCAGACCTTCAACCACTCCCGGCCCGGCGTGGCCGCTTCGGCCGTCGGGGTGGCCCGGGCCGCTCTCGATCATGCGCTCAACTACAGCCTGCAGCGGTCGCAGTTTGGCATCCCTATCTTTATGCAGCAGTCGATCATGTTCATGCTTGCCGATATGGCCCGCGATATCACGGCGGGAAGGCTCCTGGCCTGGAAGGCGGGCTGGATGGCGGAGCAGGGAATCGACAATTCCGCCGAGGCGGCGATGGCCAAGGTTTTCTGCGGGGATATGGTGATGCGGGCGACGACGGATGCGGTGCAGGTGTACGGCGGCTACGGCTACGTCAAGGATTACCCCGTGGAGAAGCTGATGCGCGACGCGAAGGTGTTCCAGATCTACGAGGGGACTTCGCAGGTGCAGAGGCTGCTCATCGGCCGCGCCCTGGCCAAGGCGAAGATGAGCTGAGTTTCGCCGTACAGAGAACCGATTTTAAAAAGGCGGCACGCCTCGGTCGAAGCGGGAATACAAGGAGCTTCGGGGGGCGGGCCGGGTCCGGCGGGCCTCCTCTTTTGGGACCGGCGCGAGTCGCTAATTTTTGGCGGACTTTTCCGGGGCGTTCCGGCGAAAAATAGGGGGCGCTCTTGAATGAAAAAGCGCTCTGTCTGTCGAAGATCTAAGAGCTACAGTGAAAGCAGCAAATCTGCAAGGGAGTGGAGAAAATAATGGACGAAGCGTTGAAAAAGAAACTGACGGAGCGGATCCTTCAGGAAGCGGTGGAGAAGAGGCTGTCGTGCCCGCAGGCGCTGGCCCTGGCGAGCGAGCTGGGCTGCGATCCGCGGCATCTGGGCGGTCTCTGTGATGAGTTGAAGGTAAAGCTATACGGGTGCCAGCTGGGCTGTTTTTAGGGGCGGTGGGTTCTTCGGGGACCGCCCTTTAACCCCCGGTGTCTCCCGGGTGTAGCGCCCTCCCCCGTGCGGGGGAGGGTGGGGCGGCCGGGGGGCTGCGGCGATCAGCGGTCGAAGTAGATGCTTTTCCCCGTGGCGGAGAGGGGGACGCCGATGACATGTTCGCCCTCGATCAGGCCCAGCTTGCGGGCCACTACACCGAGGCGGTACATGATGCGGTTGTCGACATTGAAGAGAGAAGCGGTTTTAACCGCCGAGCCGAGGGCGATGCCCAGATCGAGGATCCGCCAGCTGCAGACCGGTCCGGCGAAATCGGACCCTTCGCGGTAGTGTGCTTTCATCTCGCTGCAGGTGGCAAAGCCGCAGGCGCCGCAGTCCTGCCGGATCGGCTCGGCGTCGGCCAGGGCCAGGAGCAGGATTGCGCTGGAGCGGCGCACATTGTCGCCGTCGCGGTCGTAATTGCGCCGGCCGTGCTCCCGGCCGTAGGCGAACATTTCGTCGGCGACCAGCTCGATCTCGGAGCCGGTCAAAATTTTGATCTCGATAAAATCGAAGCCTACCGCCTTCGGCGCGGTGCGGGCGGCCAGGGCCATCATTTTGGCGACAGTTTCCACAGTTGATTCCATGCGATCAGCCTCCTAAAAGCTTTCTTTAGTGATATTCTATGGCAAATTGAGAAAAAAGAAAAGGAATGAGCCGGGGTCGGGGGCTCAGGTGAACTTTTATAAAGAGGGAGCTTCCCGCTGTGGGGGCGCCCTGTTTTGCTGTGGCGGACGGGGCGGCGCCGGGCGGCTTCCCGGCAGCTTCCGGAAGGTTGACCGGGAAGGCTTGCCCCGCTGACCGGGACGAGTGCGGTTTCTTCAGGCCGGCGCCGGGGGAGAAATGCACCGGGTGAGCCCTCCGGGGGGTCCGGAATGGCGGAGCGGGCGGGGGGAATAATGGAAAGGAAGGGCTGGAATAAAATCTATCTATCTGAAGGAAATAGGTCGATCATGGCGAAATATGTATAGTCATGTAAAAGAGAATTGCACTCTCGATGCTACCACTTTGCATTGACGAGGGAAAGTGTACCTAGGGTTCCGCTGGATGGTGAAAACTACCAAGGTCAACTTTGACTGTTCCAGGCTGGTCCAAGTGGTACAGGCACCGGTGAGTTCGTCGACTTGTTTCCGGTGCTACACCGGAGGGATAAAAGCCCAGGCGGGTAGGTTTCGCTCGCAGCCTACCTGACCGGGCTTTAACATTGACCGGGAGGGCGCCCGGAATGACAACCGCACGGGGCGCTAGAATAATGGCAGGGGTGGAGGTGGTCTTGGAGGAGAGCAAAGCGGCGTCTTCTGGGGTAATCTGAAAACAATTAGTGTCAGGAGGTTTTAACCGATGGACAGGTTGTTCAAGCTTAGCGCGAACCAGACCAATGTTCGCACTGAAATCATCGCCGGAATTACTACTTTTATGACCATGGCCTACATAATATTTGTCAACCCTGATATCCTCTCCAGCACGGGAATGGACAAGGGAGCGGTGATGACGGCAACCATTATCGCCGCCGGATTTACTACCATTTTGATGGGTTTGCTGACGAACTATCCCTTTGCTCTGGCCAGCGGGATGGGGCTGAATGCTTTCTTTGCCTTTGTCGTCGCCACGCAGTACGGCTGGCAGGCCGCTCTGGGGGCGGTCTTTATCTCCGGGGTAATTTTCACCATTCTCGCGGTGACCCGGGCGATCGAGTATATTGATGCGGCGGTGCCGACTACGCTGAAGCGGGCCGTCGCTGCCGGGATCGGTCTCTTCATCGCCTATATCGGGCTGCAGAACGGGGGGATCATCGTCGCCGATCCGGCGACGCAGCTCACTTTGGGCAATCTCACCGAGCCGGGGCCGGCGCTGACGCTCATCGGCCTGCTGATCACCGCTATTTTGATGGCCCGCGGAGTGAGGGGAGCTATCCTCATCGGGATTCTGCTCACCACCGTGGTCAGCTTTTTCATGGGGCTCTCGGCGCTGCCCCAGGGGTTGGGCGATATCTTCGGGATGCCGGCGCCGCTGGCGCCCATTGCCCTGAAGCTCGATCTGAAGGCGGCTTTTTCGATCCCCTTCTTTGTGATCTTTTCATTCCTTTTTGTGGACGTCTTTGATACCATGGGGACCCTGTTGGGGACCGGTGCGCGGGCCGGTTTTCTTGATGAAAAGGGAAGACTGCCCCGGGTCAACCGGGCCATGCTCGCCGATGCCATCGGCACCATGGGCGGCGCCCTGCTCGGCACGAGCACGGTGACCACGTATGTGGAGAGCACCGCGGGAGTCTCCGAGGGGGGGCGCACCGGGCTGACCTCGATCGTTACGGGGCTGCTCTTTTTCCTCGCCCTGTTCATCGCCCCGCTGGCGGGGCTCGTGCCGACGCAGGCGACGGCGCCGGCGCTGGTTATCGTCGGCGTTCTGATGGTCGGCGGAGTGATGCAGATCAATTTCGATGACTTTACCGAGGCGCTGCCGGCTTTTCTGACGATCATCTTTATGCCGCTGGCGTACAGCATCGCCGACGGAATTGCTTTCGGCTTTATCGCTTACCCCGTTGTGAAGGTCGTTGCCGGGAAGTACAGGGAGGTCCACTGGCTGGTCTATCTGCTGGCGGCGGTGGCCCTGATTCACTTCTTCTGGGTCTAACTGGCGGTCGGCGCTTGGGGAATCGGAACACGCGGGGCGGCAAGAAGCGTTCCCGGGATCAGGAGGGGTACAGATGGCTCTGCCGGTAGTGGGCATCGTTATGGGCAGTGATTCGGATTGGCCGGTGCTGGCCGGGGCGGGGGAGGTGCTGGAGCGCTTCGGGATCGCTTATGAGATGACCGTGGCCAGCGCCCACCGCCATCCCGGGAAGGCGGCGGGATACGCCCGCGGGGCCCGCGAGGCGGGCTTGAAGGTGATTATCGCCGGGGCCGGCGGGGCGGCGCACCTGCCCGGGGTGATCGCCTCCTGGACAACGCTGCCGGTGATCGGGGTGCCCGTGGCCACGGCGCATCTGGGCGGGCTCGATTCCCTCTACTCCATTGTCCAGATGCCCCGCGGAGTGCCGGTGGCGACAGTTTCCATCGACGGGGCGGTCAACGCCGCTCTGCTGGCGGTGCAGATCCTGGCCCTGGAGAGCCCGGAGCTGCAGGAAGAGCTCGGCCGCTACCGCGACGAGCTCGCTGTGCGGGTGGAGGAGCAGGATCGGCGGCTGCGCCGGGGCGGGACAGAGGGTTCCTGAGCGGGGCGGCTTGAAAAAACATTTTATCCGGGAGGTGCCGCAGTGACATTGAAAGAGGAGAAGCCCTGGCGGCAGCTGGGGTTAACTGACGAGGAATATGCTCTTATTAGCGCCGCCCTCGGGCGCGAACCGAATTTGGTTGAGCTCAACATCTACAGCGTGATGTGGTCGGAGCATTGCAGCTACAAACATTCTCTGAGTTCACTGCGTCTGCTGCCCACGGAAGGGCCGCAGGTTCTCCAGGGGCCCGGCGAGAACGCCGGGGTCGTCGCTCTGGGCGGCGGCTGGGCGGCGGCGTTCAAGATCGAGAGCCACAACCACCCCACCGCGGTGGAGCCTTTCCAGGGTGCCGCTACGGGCGCCGGGGGGATCATCCGCGACATCGTGGCCATGGGGGCCCGCCCTGTCGCTCTGCTGGGCTCGCTGCGCTTCGGTCCCCTGAGCGACAGGCGGAGCCGCTATCTGTTCGAGGATGCTTCCTCCGGGCTGGACTGGTACAGCGAGGGGACGGGGGTTCCGCTCGTGGCCAAGGAGGTTTACTTCGAGGAGAGCTACCGGGGGAATCCTTTGGTCAACGTGATGTGCATCGGGGTGCTCCCTGCCGACCAGCTGATGCGGGGGAGGGCCGGGGGGGAGGACAACCCGGTTCTGCTG
This sequence comes from Bacillota bacterium, assembly GCA_012510325.1. Lineage (GTDB taxonomy): Bacteria > Bacillota > Dethiobacteria > DTU022 > DTU022 > JAAZPQ01. The sequence goes on along the minus strand of JAAZIG010000281.1, from coordinate 5,862 downwards.
GCCGGCGCCCGGACCGGCCGCGACGGCATTCACGGGGTCACCTTTGCCTCCGATGAGCTGACCGCGGCTGTCGCCGAGGAGCCCGCTTCTCCGGTGCAGGTGGGCGATGCCGCCCTGGGGAAAAAGCTGATGGAGGCGACCCTGGAGGTGATCGGGCGGGGTCTGGCCCTGGGGGTGCAGGATCTGGGGGGCGCCGGTCTGAGCTGCGCCCTGACGGAGATGGCGGCGCGGGGCGGCTGCGGCATCGCGGTGGAGCTGGCCAGGGTGCCGCAGAGCGAGGAGAAGATGGCGCCGCAGGAGATCCTCGTCTCCGAGACGCAGGAGCGGATGCTGCTGGTGGTGACGCCGGAGAACGAGTCGGCTGTTTTCGAAGCTTACGAGGAAAGGGGTCTCACCTGCGCCCGGATCGGCCGGGTTACCGCCGACGAGATGGTTACGGTGCTGCACCGCGGGGAGGAGGTGGCCCGGGTGCCCGCCGAAAGTGTTGCCGGGGGCGCTCCGGAGCTCTCTCCCGCATCCCGGGAGCCGCAGTATTACCGCGAGCGGAGCGCTTTTGATCCCGAGGCGCTTCCGCCGGTGGAGGATTTCAACCGGATTTTTCAAAAGATTTTTGCCGAGCCCGAGCTGTTCGGACGAATCGAATTTAGGAGAAGCAGGGGGGATCTGGCGGATCCCGGACACGCCGATGCCGTGTTGGTGCGGGGGGAGGAGGAATTTTTGCTGGCGGCGTCGCTCAGCGGCAACGGCCGCCAGGTTTACCTCGATCCGTACCGGGGCTCTGTTTTTGCCGTCGCCCAGGCGGCGCGGCGTCTGGCCTGCACCGGCGCCCGGGCGCTGGGGATTACCGACGGACTCAACTTTGGCAATCCGGAGAAGCCGGAGATATTCTGGCAGTTTAGCCGCTCCGTGGAGGGGATCGCCGATGCCTGCCGGGCGCTGGAGCTGCCGGTGGTGGGAGGCAATGTCAGCTTCTACAACGAGGTCGACGGGCGGGCGATTCTGCCCACTCCGGTGATCGGGGCGCTCGGCGTCATCGAGGGTCCCGAGAGCGGCTGCGAGGCCGGCTTTGCCCGGGAGGGCGATAAGGTTTACCTGCTGGGCGCCTCCGCCACCGGTCTGGGGGGCAGCCTTTTCCTGAAGTCGGTCCACGGGCTAGTGGACGGGGTGCTGCCGCCCATCGATCTGGAGCTGGAGGCGAGGCTGCAGGCGCTGCTGCGCGATCTGATCAATGAAGGGCTCGCCACCTGCTTGAGCAGTGTCGGGGACGGAGGCCTGGCGGTGGCGCTGGCGAAGAGCTGCCTCATGGGCGGCTGCGGCGCCGAGGCGGCGCTGCCGGAAGGGGACTCGCTGGAGACGGTGCTCTTCGGGGAGGGGCCCACCCGGGCGCTGGTGGCGGTGCCGCCGGGGCAGGCGGCGCTTTTTGAGGAGAGGGCCCGGGAGGCGGCGGTGCCGGCGGTGCCGCTGGGAGAGAGCGGCGGAGGGAGACTGCGCATCACTGTCGGCGGGGAGCCGCTGGTGGAGCAGCCCCTGGAGATGCTGCAAGAACTTTACCGGGAGGCGATCCCGTGGACGCTGCGATAAGGGAGGCCTGCGGGGTCTGCGGGGGCTGGGCGGCGGGGCAGCCGCTGGCTTATCTGACCTGCTTCGCCCTCTATGCGCTGCAGCACCGCGGCCAGGAGAGCGCGGGGATCGCCGTCGGCTCCGGGGAGGGGGCCGGGATCTGGCTGAAGAAGGGGCCGGGCCTTGTCTCCGAGGTGTTTCCGGAAACGGGAGAGCTGAAGCGGCAGCGCGGCCCGCTGGCGCTGGGCCATGTCCGCTACGATTACAGCCGCCTGGGGAAAGGTGCGGAGAACCGGCAGCCGTTGCTGCTGCGCTACCGCCACGGCGAACTGGCTCTGGCGCACAACGGCCGTCTGGTCAACGGGGCGGCGCTGCGCGATGAGCTGGCCCGGGAGGGGGCCATCTTCCAGACGGACACGGACAGCGAACTGCTGGGCCATCTCATTGCCCGGGAGAACAACCCCTCTCTGGAGGAGGCGGTGGCGGCGGTGGCGCCGCGGCTTCAGGGAGCTTTTGCTTTTCTGCTGAGCGACGGGAAGATCTTGATCGGCCTGCGCGACAGCCGCGGCTTTCGCCCGCTGTCGCTGGGCAGGCTGGAGCCGCAGGGTTACTTTCTCGCCTCGGAGACCTGCGCCTTCGACACCATCGGGGCGAAATTTATTCGCGAGGTGAATCCGGGGGAGGCGGTGGTGCTCGACGAGGGGGGGGTGCGCTCGTTCCAGGTGCTGCCGGCGGCGGAGCCGGCGCTGTGCCTCTTTGAGTACATCTATTTCGCCCGCCCCGACAGCAACCTGCAGGGGCACAATGTCCACCTGGTCCGCCGCGAGCTGGGCAGGCGCCTGGCCCGGGAGCATCCCGCCGAAGCCGATATGGTCACCGGAGTGCCCGATTCGAGCATCGCCGCCGCTTCGGGATATGCCGAAGAGGCGGGGCTGCCCTACGAGATCGCCCTGATCAAAAACCGCTATATCGGGCGCACCTTTCTTCGACCGACGCAGCGGATGCGCGAAGAGGGGGTTGACCTGAAGCTGAATGCGGTGCAGAAGATTGTCGAGGGGAAACGGGTCATTGTTGTCGATGACTCCATGGTCCGCGGCACCACCGGAGTGAAGCTGGTCCGGTTGATGCGGCGCGCCGGGGCGCGGGAGGTGCACTTGCGGATCAGCTCGCCGCCGGTGATCGACGCCTGTCTTTACGGTATCGATATGCCGGAATCAGGTGAGCTCATCGCTTACGGCCGCGATACGGCGGCCATCGCCGAGACGGTGGGGGCAGATTCCCTGGGCTATCTCAGTCTGGAGGGCACTGTGGGGGCGGTGGGGCTGCCGCCGGAGCAGCTCTGCCGGGCCTGTTTTACCGGCTCCTACCCGCTGCGCTAGCCGCTTCGGCGGGTGAGCGGTGGCGGAATAATATTTCTTTTTAAGCAGGATTTTCTTGGCCTTGTCGGTAAGTAGATTGCATTAAGAGAACTGCTCAATACTGCTCAAGGGAGGATTTTCATTAATGGAGAAGTACTTAAATTTAGTGCCGCTGGCCGCTGTCGCCGGCCTTCTCTTTGCGCTGGTGCTCTGGTACGGCGTTAAGCGGGCTCCGGCGGGCACCGGCAAGATGATCGAGATTGCCGAAGCGATTCACAAGGGCGCGATGACTTTTCTGCGCCGGGAGTACAGCTATCTGGTCGTCTTTGTGGTCGTGCTGGCTGCAGTGCTCGCTTACTTCATCGATCCGCTGACGGCGGTCTGCTTCGTTGTCGGGGCGCTCTTCTCGGCGACGGCCGGTTTTGTGGGGATGAATGTGGCTACCCGGGCCAATGTGCGCACGGCCCATGCGGCGCGGTCCGGGGTTAGCGAGGCGCTGGCGGTGGCCTTTTCCAGCGGAACGATCATGGGGATGATGGTGGCGGGGCTGGGGCTGTTCGGTCTGGGGGTCCTCTACATCTGGATCGGCGATCCGGCCATCGTCAACGGCTACGCTCTGGGGGCCAGCTCCATCGCTCTTTTTGCCCGCGTCGGCGGGGGGATTTACACCAAGGCGGCCGATGTGGGGGCGGACCTGGTCGGGAAGATTGAAGCGGGGATCCCTGAAGACGACCCCCGCAACGCCGGAGTGATCGCCGACAATGTCGGGGACAACGTCGGCGACGTGGCCGGGATGGGGGCGGACCTGTTTGAATCTTATGTCGGGGCGATGATCGCGGCGATGACCGTGGGTGTCGTTTCGAAATACGGGTTTGCCGGAGTGCTCCTGCCGCTGTTGGTTTCGTCGGTGGGGATTCTCGGCTCGGTCTTTGCCTCTTTCTTTGTCCGGGCCAAAGAGGGTGCCCGGCTGAGCAAGGTGCTGGAGCGCGGTCTTCTGATCAGCTCCTTTGTCGTGATCATTGCTTCTTATTTTATTACCAAATCCCTTCTCGGGGAGCTCGGTCCTTTCTACGCGGTGGTGTCGGGGCTGCTGGCGGGAGTGGTTATCGGCTGGATTACGGAATATTACACCTCTGATCATTTCAAACCGGTTCAGTCCATCGCCAACTCGTCCCTGACCGGGCCGGCGACCAATATTATCAGCGGCCTGGCCGTGGGGATGAAGAGCACGGTCTTCCCCATTCTGGCCATCGCCGTGGCGATCCTGGTTTCGTACGAGTTTGCCGGGATTTACGGTATCGCCATCGCCGCGGTGGGGATGCTCTCGACGGTGAGCATGACCGTGGCGGTCGATGCGTACGGCCCCGTGGCCGACAACGCCGGGGGGATTGCCGAGATGGCGGGGCTGGAAAAAGAGGTGCGCGAGATCACCGATGAGCTCGATTCGGTGGGCAACACCACTGCCGCCATCGGCAAGGGTTTTGCCATCGGCTCGGCGGCTTTGACGGCGCTGGCGCTGTTCGCGGCTTATTCGCAGGTGGCGGGGCTTGAGGTGATCAATATCATCGACAGCAAGGTTATCGCCGGGCTCTTCATCGGCGGGATGCTCGTTTTCTTCTTCTCCTCGCGGACGATGGAGGCGGTGGGGAATGCCGCTTTCTCTCTCATCGAGGAGATCAGGCGGCAGTTCAAGGAGATCCCCGGGCTGATGGAGGGGGAGAATCCTCCCGATTACGACCGCTGCGTCGATATCAGCACGCGGGCGGCGCTGAAAGAGATGATCATTCCCGGCATCTCCGCTGTGGCGGTGCCGCTGGCGGTGGGGCTGCTGCCCTTCCTGGGGAAAGAGGCGCTGGGCGGTCTGCTCGGCGGCGCTCTCGTCGCCGGGGTGCTGCAGGCCATCTATATGGCCAACGCCGGCGGGGCCTGGGACAACGCCAAGAAATATATCGAGGCGGGAGCGCACGGCGGCAAGGGCAGCGATGCCCACAAGGCTGCGGTGGTGGGTGATACGGTGGGCGATCCGTTCAAGGATACCGCCGGACCCTCTCTGAATATCCTGATCAAGCTCATGAGCATCGTCGCGCTGGTCTTTGCACCGCTGTTCTTCTAAGTACAGCTCGGATCCGGCGGGCCCGGGCTTAGAGCACCGGGCCCGCCGGTGAAAATTATCATCGGAAAAGCGGGAAAGGATGGCCGGGAAAAAGATGAGCAGGGACAAGGAGATCGATTACCGGCAGGCGGGGGTCGATATCGCCGCCGGGGAGGCGGCCGTGGAAAGGATCAAGGGACTGGCTCGCTCGACCTTTCGGCCGGAGGTGCTCACGGAGCTGGGCGGGTTTGCCGGTTTTTTTGCCCCCGATCTGAAGGGATACCGGGAGCCGGTTCTGGTTTCCGGCTGCGACGGGGTCGGGACCAAGCTGAGGCTGGCTTTTGCGCTGAACAACCACGGCACCATCGGCGAGGACTGTGTGGCGATGTGCGTGAACGATATTCTGGTTCACGGGGCGGAGCCGCTTTTCTTTTTGGATTACCTGGCCGTGGGGAAGCTGGAGCCGGCGCAGGTTGAAGCGGTGGTTGCGGGAGTGGCCCGGGGCTGCCGGATCGCCGGCTGCGCTCTGTTGGGCGGGGAAACGGCGGAGATGCCCGGGTTTTATGCTTCCGGGGAGTATGAGCTGGCCGGTTTTGCCGTCGGCATGGTCGAGCGTGAGCGGCTCATCGACGGGCGGGAGGTGCGCTCCGGCGATCTCATCGTGGGCCTTCCCTCGACGGGGCTGCACAGCAACGGCTATGCCCTGGCGCGGAAAGTGCTGCTGGAGCGGGGCGATCTCGCCTTGAGCGAGCGGCCCGCAGCCCTGGGGGGGATTACCCTGGGGGAGGAGATGCTCCGGCCGACGAAGATCTATGTGCCCGCGGTGCTCCCGCTGCTGCAGAGGTTTTCCGT
>JAAZIG010000280.1 GCA_012510325.1 Bacillota bacterium | reverse complement strand
GCATGAGGGTGCTATCGTTGAGCAGGGTACGCATGCCGGGCTGCTCGCCCAAAATGGCTTTTATGCGGACCTGTACAACAGCCAGTTTGAAATAGCCGGCTGAGTGTTAAGCGAGCCGGGGTCGGGAAGGGGCCCCCCAGGCATCTTCAAGATCCGGAAGAACGGGGTTGGGGAAATCAGGGGCGGTGTTCATCGTCCATGGGGGCACCGCAGCCTGTGAAAACCTTTAAGCGGGCCACTTGAGCAGGCCACTTGAGAAAACAGCTGCCCGCCGGCTTATCGTTTTTTCGAGGGAAACAGCTGCTCCCGTAGTTTTTTGAAGTTCCGGCGGATCGCCCCCTGTTTGGGCTTCAGTTTCTCATTTTCCTGGCGGAGCTGCTCCATCAGGGCAAGCTGTTCGCGTTCACGCAGCTCCAGGCGGGCAATGATTTTGTCTTTTGCCGACAGCTCATTTTCCAGCCGGCGGATCTTCATGTTGTGCTCTTGTTGAACGCTGCGGAAGCGCTTTCTCTCGGTTTCCCGGGTTTGCCGGGTCTGTTCATTTTTTTTCTTCAGGTTATCGATAATCTGCGCTAGTTCCTGCTGCAGCTTCTGCAGCTCCGCTTCTTTGCCCTTCAGGTTTTCCCGGAGCAGGCGGACCTGTTGATCATTTTGCCGGGAAAGGTGGAACATCTCCCGGTGCTTTGAGCGGAGCTCTTCCTCAAGCTGCTCTTTGTCGGTGGAGAGATCTTCCATTCGTTGAAACACCTTCCCTGAATAGCGGTTAAGTCTGGAAAGATCGCCCTCCAGATCGTCATATCCGCAGGCCGGCAGAAGGGCGTCGCCGAGGGTGTCCGTCCCCTGCCTGCCGCTCTCTGCTGCGATCCAGTAGTGCAAGGGGGTTCCCTCCAGACTGAAGGAGGAGCAGCGGACGAGTTGCGGTTTTTCGAAATGCTGCTCCGCCATCTGTTCCCAGTGGTCTCCGGAGAAACGGTAACGAAAGAGGGTCTTCTTTTCCAGCCAGGAGAGCAGCAGCTCTCCTGAGAGGCGGCTGAAGAAAGGGAAAGGCGGTTCTGCCGCTGCCGGGGAGATCGCTGTTTCCGGCGCCCATCCTCTTGATTTCCAGCCCGGTCCGCCCCTGAAACGGTAAAAGATATAATGTTTGTCATCAACTGCGCTGCTCCAGAGCAGGTGCAAGTTCTGATTCTCGTCGGCTGCCAGAGAGGGGTGCGCTGCGCCGGGGGAATTGGAGATTATCTCGGCCTTGCTCCAGGAGGCGGCGTCAGGATCAAATTGTCGGTAGGACAGCTCATCCTGACCGGCACTGTTGCTGCGGTAGAGCAGGTGCAGACAATCGCGGTCATCGATTGTCAGGGCGCTCTGCTTTTCGCGGCTTCCCGGGCCAAAGTCGATCACCTGCGGCTCTTCCCAGGTGCCGCTGTGGCAGCGGTGGTGCATCAGCCACCAGCGCTTCGCAGCGCGGTCGACAGCCGAGTGGATCAGGTGCAAGGTGTCCTGGCGGTCACCGGCTAGCAAAAAATGGTGACACTGCTTGTTTTTATCCCTGTAGAAGGGAGGAGGGGGTTCCCTTTCCTTATCATCCAAAACGGTTAGATGATAAAAGTGGCCCTGGCTCATGGTCACCAGGTGGGGGATGAGATTCTTGTCCAGAGTGGCGCAGAGCCTTTCCTGCAGCAGCGGCAGGGGGCGGGGTTTTTCCCAGGCAGTGCCGGTTCCTTCCCATAACAACACTTTGTTTTCAGGGCCGGGGCTGAGCAGATACTGTTTGCCCGTTGAAATTAGCAAGTGGGAGATTTGGGAGAAAAAATTATCCTGAAGGTAAAAAGCTATCATCTTCAATTTCCCTCCGCGGTTAGTACTATTCACTAATCTATATGCCCCGGCGAAACGATCAAGAAGCATGTCCAGAAATGAGCGCGGCTGCAGTTGAATGTTTATCCGGCAGGTCCAAATTTAAGATCACCTTACCGGGATGAATGCATACAATGTCATTGAGCACAATCCACATTTTTTGCATATCGCTCATCTATCAATGTGTAAAGGAGGGTTGTATGATGGGATGCAGTAAAGATAGCGGCTATCCCGGTTTTAAACAGAAAAAAGGCGTAGAATTTTACAATCGCCCGGTTCACTCTGAATATAAGCCGACGCATCTGCCCAATCCTGTAGAGATCGTCTGCATTAGAACCGAGAAGATCTATGAATTCTGCAAGAGTGAGGAAACCAGCGAAGTGATTACCGACCTGCACGGGATTGCCTGTGGACCACTTGAGGAAGTGAACTGTCTTGATGCCGAATTGGTCATCGATAAGAAGCACCCTTTTATTTGCAAGAAAATACCGAACACGCTGCGCGCCAAAATTTCGTTTTGGTACCGCTTCCGGTTTGCCTATATTGATCAGGCCGGATACAAGTATTTTACCAGCGACCCGATCTATTTTGAAAAAACGGTGATCCTAAGCGACCGGATTTTTGATAAACGGCTTTTTGTGCAATGCGAAGTTTTCCTTGATTGTCCCGATTGTTTCATTTCCGGTCCTCAGGAGGTCACCTGTTGTGTCTACAAGTTGCTGCTTGTCAGGCTGGTGGCTCTTGTGCAGCTGGCAGTACCTGCGTACGGCTTTTGCGAAGAACCGGCCGATTGCCAGGAGGGGGGCTGTCCCCAATACACGCCTCCATGGCCGCCTTTCCCACCGCAGCCGTGTCCGCCTCCCAGCGCAGAGATCCCCAGCGACGAAGGCAATGGTGAGGAAGATTGACCGATTCAATATTTTCTACCGGTGCGCAGCACCGGTATTTTTAGCGCTCTCCGGACAAGCTTCGGAGCGTATGGTATAATTAGCCGAAATATTAATAAGGGAGAGATCAGGGATTGAGCTCTGGGGAAACTGTTAAGATTGGCCTGCTGGGAATGGGCACGGTCGGGGGCGGTGTGGCTCAGATCATCGAAGACAGCGGGGAATTGCTGGCCGGCAAGACCGGGGCAAGGCTGCTGCTGGAGCGGGTGCTGGTGCGGGATCCTGCCAGAGGCAGGACCGTCGAGTTACCCCCGCAAACCTATACCACTGATCCTGACACGGTCATCAAAGATCCTTCCATCGATGTCGTAGTAGAGCTCATGGGCGGAATCGAGCCGGCGCGTACCCTGATCAGCACGGCGCTGCAAGAAGGGAAACATGTTGTTACCGCCAACAAAGATCTGATGGCTCAGCATGGCCGGGAGCTGCTGCAGCTGGCCCGCCGCTGCGGGCGGAATATTTTCTACGAGGCCAGCGTGGGCGGGGGGATCCCCCTGATCCGTCCCCTGAAACGCTGTCTGGTGGCCAATCGCATCGAGCGGATGATCGGTATTATCAACGGTACGACCAACTATATTCTCACCCGGATGTTCCTGGATGATATGGACTTCCAGGAAGCACTGGACAAAGCGCGGGAGCTCGGTTTTGCCGAGGCCGATCCCTCCAGCGATCTGGAGGGGAGAGATGCAGCTTATAAGCTGACCATCCTGGCCGGGATTGCTTTTAACTGTTCCTTGAATCCCGATGATTTTCCCACCCGGGGGATCACCGGTGTGACCAGAGCCGATATTCACTATGCCCGTGAGCTCGGTTACACGATCAAGCTTCTGGCGGTGGCGGAGGAAAAGCCGGAAGGGCTTGCCCTGGGGGTTTATCCGGCGCTGGTGCCGCTGGCCCATCCCCTGGCCACGGTTCAGGATGAGTTCAACGCCATCTTTATCAAAGGCGATCTTATCGGTGAGGCTATGTTTTACGGGCGCGGCGCCGGCGCTTTGCCCACGGCCAGCGCCGTGGTTGCCGATATCATCGAGGTCGCACGTTCCCTGCAGCATGGTGGTGCCGAAGGGGCCCCTCCAAACAGCAACCGCAAGCCCACCCTGCTGCCTCCTGCCGCGCTCACTTCCCGTTTTTATGTGCGCCTTCTGGCCCGGGACCGTCCCGGAGTTTTTGGGGCTCTGGCGGCAGCATTTGGCGAAGAAGAGGTCAGTCTGGATATGATTATCCAGAAGCGCAGGCAAAACGGCATCGCCGAGATTGTTTTGGTGACCCACGATGTTAACGAAGAACGGTTTAACCGCTCCCTGCAAAGGGTGGCCCGGTTGCCGGCCATCGAACCCGATCCCAGTGTCTTCCGTGTTCTCGCGTAGCGGGGGGTGGGAAAAATGGAAAGAAAAATCAAAGTAAGGGTTCCTGCCACAAGCGCCAATCTGGGGCCGGGGTTTGACAGCATCGGCCTGGCACTGCAGCTATACAATGAGCTGACCCTGTCGGTTGCGGCGGGGCCTGAGCCAGCGGTCGAGATTACCGGGGAGGGGTCCTCCCTGCTGCCCCGCGATGGGAGCCATCTTTCACTGAAGGCGGCTGATGCTCTTTTCCAAGCGGCCGGGCTGACCCCTCCGCCCTGGAAGCTGCTCCAGCACAACCGCATTCCCCCCGCTTCCGGACTCGGTTCAAGTGCCGCCGCCATCGTCGGCGGCCTGTTTGCCGCCAGCGCTTTTTTACCGGAGCAGCCCAGCCGGGAACGGCTCCTGGAGCTGGCCATAGCTCTCGAGGGGCATCCGGATAATGTGGCCCCGGCTCTCTTTGGGGGTATGCTTATCTGCGGTCGCAAGGGGGGGCGTTGGCGCACTCACCGCATCCTTCCCTCAGAAAAACTGCAGCTGCAGGTGGCGCTGCCCGATTTCCCATTTCCTACCGACGAGGCGCGGCGGGTGCTTCCGGAGCAGATTATGCGGGACGATGCCGTCTTCAATCTGGGGCGCACCGCTGCTTTAACCGCTGCTCTGCTTACGGGTGATGAAGAACCCCTCAGTTGGGCGGTTGACGATCGTCTGCACCAGCCGTACCGCCTTCCGCTGATCCCCGGCGCTGAAGCGGCCCTGGCTGCAGCCCGTACCGCCGGAGCGGGCGCGGCGGCGCTCAGCGGCGCCGGTCCCTCGATCATCGCTTTCTGGTTCGAGCGCGGGTCCTCCGATCCACGGGGAGAAAGTATTGCCGCCGCCCTGCGGGGCGCTTTTGCCGGGGCCGGGATTGGCTGCCGCATCATCTCCACCACCACCGACCACTGCGGGGCCGCCCGCATTATTTAAACACGGCGCAGTCGGAAGGGATGCCGGAAGACAACCACCCCCATGGTAAATATTTGCTGCAGGAGTCGCGTTACTTCTGTGGAATAAGATAAGCAATACCGGCAGGATTGTGGGTGTTGTTCTTCACCTGCTGCAGCAGATCTTGATGGGAGTGTTTCAATGGGCTCGCCTTTTCACCAGCGCCCGACCAGGGCGGAGATCGATCTCGATTGTATTGAGCACAACCTGAATGAACTGTGCCGTCTGCTGGGCCCGGATGTGGCGATCATGGCTGTGGTTAAAGCGGACGGTTACGGGCACGGCGCCGTTGAGGTGGCCCGGGTTGTCCTCGAAGCGGGGGCCTCTTGGCTGGGCGTTGCCCTTATCGACGAGGGGGCTGCTCTCCGCCGGGCCGGGATCGATGCGCCTATCCTGCTGCTCGGCCACACCGATCCTGCGGACAGCCCGCAGCTGCTGGAGTACCGCCTCACGCCGACCGTCTGCGATCTGGAGACAGCCGGGCTCTTTAGCCGCTACTTTTCATCGCGGAGCCGGCGCTGGCCGGTGCATCTGAAAATCGATACGGGGATGGGACGGCTGGGGGTTTCCCCGGCAGAATCGATTGAGCTGATGGATGTGCTTTCCCGCCTTCCCGGGCTGGAACTGGAAGGGGTTTTTACACACCTGTCGTCGGCCGATGATGAAGCAGGGGCGGCGTACACCGCAGAGCAGCTTTCCCTTTTTGAGAGCGCTCTGGCCGGCGCCGGGGAACGGGGCGTGCACCCTCCATTGTGCCACGCGGCCAACAGCGCCGCCGCGCTGCTCTATCCGCAATCGCGTTACAATCTGGTCCGCATCGGGATCGCTCTCTACGGTTATTACCCTTCACCATGGGTGCAGCAAAAGGCTGCAGTCAAGCTGGAACCGGCGATGTTGCTGAAAAGCAAAATATCCTTTTTGAAAAAAGTCCCCCCCCAAACGCCGCTCAGCTACGGCAGAACTTTTCACACCGCCAAAGACACCGTCGTGGCGACAGTGTCCGCCGGTTATGCCGACGGTTACCAGCGGGCGCTTTCCAACCGGGGGGAAGTGCTGGTCCGCGGCCGGCGGGCGCCGGTTGTCGGGCGCATCTGTATGGACCAGCTGATGATCGATGTCAGCGGGATCGAAGGCGCCGCCCCCGGCGATGAAGTGATCTTATACGGGGGCCGGGGCCCGGAGCATATCGCCGTTGAAGAGGTGGCCGCACTTTTGGGAACAATAAACTATGAACTGCTCTGCAATGTTGGGACAAGGGTGCCCCGCAGCCATATCAGAACCCGTCGGGCGGGGACGGAACAGGAGAACCGATAAATTTGGGGGGCGGCTTCTTTTTTGGCCGCGGGCTGCATAACTATTAACCGTAATCGTACACTAGCCCATATGCAGGGATTGCGGACCTATTGTTATCACTATTTGAGGAGGCGGTCGGCAGCATGGCCAAGACGAAAAGGATCATGATCAGCCTGCCACAGAAGCTTCTCACTGAAGTTGATGGGATCGTGGCTCTGGAAAACCGGAGCCGCAGTGAATTTATCCGTGAAGCGATGAAGCTGTATCTCGGCGAGCGGAAGAAAAGACAGATCCGCGAACGGATGCAGCAAGGATATCTGGAGATGGCCAGGATCAATCTCACTCTTTCCCGGGAGGCAATTTATGCGGAAAATGAGGCCGGCGAGATTCTGGAAAAACTGGTCAGCGGAGAGTGATGCCGGTGGAAGTGAGGCGCGGCTTTGTCTTTTATGCTGATTTAAGCCCTGTGGTCGGCTCTGAGCAGGGCGGGGTGCGCCCGGTGCTCGTTGTGCAAAATAACGTTGGCAACCGTTACAGCCCGACCGTCATCGTTGCGGCGATCACTGCACAGATCAACAAGGCAAAGCTGCCCACGCACGTGGAGCTCGATGCCCGGGAATACAATTTTGATCGGGATTCTGTGGTTTTGCTCGAGCAGGTTCGCACTATTGACAAGCAAAGGCTGCAAAACAAGATCACCGAACTCGATGAACAGGCCATGCAACAGGTCGACGATTCCCTGCGGATCAGTCTGGGCCTGATTGAATTCTAGCCTCTTTTAAGCAATATTCGCCGCTTGATCCGCCTCTGTAGTCCTGCAGACTGCTTTCTGTTGGGCTTTTTTGATCCTGTGAAAAAGGAGCGTCTACCGATGCCGGCTCTACCGCTCCGGAAACCGCTCATCGGAATTACGGTCAATCGAGATTATCACCGGGGGCGGTTCTGGATTCCCTCCTCTTATTGCGCCCGGATTGAGGACGCCGGAGCGCTTCCCCTGCTGCTTCCTCCCTTGCCTGCTGCCGCCGCTGCAGGGTTGCTCCATCCCTTAAGCGGTCTTCTCCTGAGCGGGGGCGGCGATATTGCTCCACTTTACTATGGTGAGGAGCCCGCTCCGGGGCTGGGTGAGGTCGATGCGGAGCGCGATGCCTGGGAGATGGCCCTGCTCCGGGAGGCGCTG
>JAAZIG010000035.1 GCA_012510325.1 Bacillota bacterium | reverse complement strand
GGCGGTTTGGTCCGCAATCTGGTGGTAATCATATTTCTCAATGCCCTGCTGGAGATGCTCCTGCCGCAGGGGGAGTTCCGCCGCTATATCCGCCTGTTGACGGGGCTCATCGTCATCTTGATGGTGGTCGGGACCATCGCCACTTTGCTGGGCCGGGCGCCTAGGCTCGAACCGGCCTTCGGCGGGGAGAGTCCGGCGGCGGCTTTGGGGGAGCCGGGGGGAGGCCAGGCGGAGAAGCTGGAGCTGACCGGGAGGCGCCACCTGCTGGAGCAGTGCCGCGCCGGCCTGGAGCAGGTGCTGCGCGAGGAGCTCGCCGCCGCCGGAGGGTGGGAGCTCGTTGAAGCCGCCCTCGTTCTGGACGAGGATCCGGCGAGCGCCGCCTTCGGGGCGCCCCGGGAGATTTTCCTGCTGGTGCGGCGGCGGGGGGGAGCGGCGGCGGGGGTCGAGCCCGTGGAGATAATCCCGGTGCGGCCGGGGGAGGCGGCTCCGGGAGAGGAGGGCGCCGGGGCCGGGGAGAGGCAGCCCGCTCTGGAAAAGGCTCTGGCCGATCTTCTGGAGCTCTCCTTGGAAAAGGTGACCGTTGCCGCTGTCGGAGGCGGCCGGGGCGATTGATTTCTGGTTACATCTAAGGGGGCCGAGAGAAGTGAGCTTCGGGAAATATTGGCGCACACTGCTGGAACCGGGGGAGGACGGGAAGCGTGCCCGGAGCAAGCCGCTGCTGCTGATCCTGCTGTTTCTGGGGCTGGCGCTGCTGCTGATAAATTCCTTTCTCAGCAGTGCCGGCAGGGAGCGGCGGGAGGCGCCGCCGGCGCCGGCGGAGAGCTCTGGGGAGCCGCTCTTTTCAACGGAGGAGCAGCTGGGCCGGCGCCTCGCGGAGATACTGACGGGGATCGGGGGGATCAGCGAGGTGGAGGTCTTTCTCGCTCCCGGAGCCTCGGGAAGGGTGGAAACGGCGGCCGATGAAGAGAGCTCCACAAGGCTGACCAGTGAAGAGGATCGCGAGGGCGGCAGCCGCGCGGTCACCGAGGAGACGGCGCGGCGGACCCATGTGATCCTGAGGGATCCCCAGGGCAACGAGCGCCCTCTGGTGGTGGAGGAGGGCGAACCGCGCTACTGCGGAGTGCTTGTTGTCGCCGCCGGGGTGGAGGATGATGCGGTGAAGAGCCTGGTGGTCGAAGCGTTGCAGGCGCTGCTGGGGCTGCCGGCACACCGGATCACGGTTCTGCCGCGGTCATAACAAATGGAGGTGTGAACATGAGCCTGGAAAGTCTGCTCGAATTTTTCAAGAAGTATCAGAAAGCTGTTTACTGGATCTGCTCTCTGGCTCTGATTGCCGGAGCCACTTTCTGGGTCATCCAGGGCCTCGAGACGAAGCTCCGGGCGGTCGATATCCTGACCGATGAGGAGCTCACTCTGGACGAAGTTCTGGAGACCGCCGCCGGTGAGGAGGAGAAGGGCGGGGCGGCCTTCTTTGCCGGTTACCGGCTGCAGCGGGAGCGGATTCGGGACCGCTCCATCGAGATGCTGCAGACGCTTTTGGACAACCCCAACGCCGACAGCGCTTCCCGGGAGGAGGCTGAAAAATTGCTTCTGGAGATCGTGCGGCTGCGCGAGCAGGAGCTCATCGTGGAAAATATGATCCGGGCGCAGGGCTACGAGGATGCCGTCTTCTTCTACCACGACACCCTGGCGACAGTTATGGTCAAGGAAAGGGATCTCGATGAGCGGAGCTTCCTTCAGATCAGCGAAACGGTGGCCGGGGCGGTGGGGATTGAACGGGAGAATGTGCAGGTGATGGCCCGCCCGTAGAAATTGAACCGTTTGGTGCAGTTTGGTATAATATAGCTGCGGCGGCGCTGGACAGGTTGTTCATCGGAAAGAGACGCCGTGAGGGACTTTTTAAAAATTTATTGGGCAGGGAGGTTTGAGCATGGCGGAGACAAATGAGCTGGCTGCTTCCGAGCTGGGCGCCATCCGGATTGCCGACGAGGTTGTGGCGATCATCGCCGGTCTGGCGGCGACGGAGGTGGAGGGTGTGGCGGCGATGAGCGGCGGTTTTGCCGGCGGCATCGCCGAGGTGCTGGGGAGGCGCAACCTCTCCAAGGGGGTCAAGGTGGAGGTGGGCGTTGAAGAGGCGAAGGTGGATCTTCATATTATCGTCGAGTACGGAAACCGGATCCCCGATGTGGCCTGGAGTATCCAGGAGAACGTCAAAAAAGCGATCGAGCAGATGACCGGACTGCGGGTGCTTCAGGTAAATGTTCATGTCCAGGGAGTCAACTTTCCGACAAAGGGGAAAGAGGAGGAAACAGACGAGTCGGCCTTGAAGTAGAACCCGGGGAACCGGAAAGGGGTTGGTAGTGAGCGATGAAATTCATTGCGAGATTATTTCTCGTCATCCTGGGCCTGCTGGTGACGGGGACGGGGGTCTTCCTGCTGCTGGCGACCGCTCACCCCATCGGCGCTCTCGGTTACTACCTGATGCGCAGCTATGAGCAGACGGCTCTGCTCTGCGTAGGCGGCGCTCTGGCGCTGGTCGGGCTGATCCCGCTCATAATCGGGTTTTCTCCGCCGAAAAAGAAGCCCGCCACGATGCTGCAGAGCGGTGAATTGGGGGAGGTGCGGATCACCCTGAGCGCTCTGGAGAATATGGTTCTGCGGGTGGTTCAGCAGAGCAGGTGGATCCGGGACAGCAGCCGCCGGGTTCGGGCCACCCCGCAGGGGTTGGTGATCGATCTGAAGATCAAGGTGGTTGCCGATGAGAATCTGCCGGTTTTGACCGGCGAGTTGCAGAAGAACGTTAAGGAATATCTGGAAGAGATCACCGGCATCATCGTCAGCGAAGTGCAGATCAGCGTGCAGAGTGTGGTGCTCGATCAGGTGCCGCTGAAGGTCAAGTGAGCCCGAGACTGCGGCGAAGGGGGGAGCGAAACTGAACTTCTGGGTTTTTATGAACAGGCATTGGGGAAAGATAGTCGGCGGGCTGGCCGGTCTCATCATCGCCTTGATGATGATCCATTACGGAATTTTGAAAAGCCTGATCATCATCGCTTTCATCGCCCTGGGAGTGGTTATCGGCTGGCGTTTCGATATTGACGAGAATTTCCGCCGCTTTTTTGAGCACTTATTTTCTTCCCGGGATGATCTCTAAATTGACGCACCAGGGGGTATGCTTTTGTCCCGTCGATCGGCCCGCGAGGCCGCTTTCAAGGCACTATTTCAAATCGATATCGGCAACTCGACCACCGAGCAGGCGCTGCGCTACAATCTGCACGGCCTCAAACTGACTGAAGGCGAAGCCCGCTTTAGCAGGGAGATCGTCGAAGGGACTCACCGGCACCAACCGGAGCTGGACCGGGTCATCCAGAAATATCTGGTCCACTGGGAGCTGCAGCGTCTCTGCGCCGTGGATCGCAATCTGCTCCGGCTGGCCCTCTTTGAAATACTGCACCGGCCCGACATTCCCGATGCTGTGGCGATCAACGAATCGCTGGAGCTGGCCAAAAAATATGGCAGCAGCGATGACGCCGTCGCTTTTGTCAACGGCCTTCTGGACCGGGTTGTCGCCGAGAATTCGCCGCGCCATGAGTGAGCGGCTCTATTTGGGGCTGGACTGCTCGGCCTACACCACCTCGCTGGCTCTCGTCGATGAAGAGGAAAGGCTGGTCTGGGAGCGCCGGCAGCAGCTCCCCGTTCCCGAAGGAGGTCTCGGGCTGCGGCAATCCGAGGCGGTCTTTGCCCATGTCCGGAGCCTGCCCGGGCTCTGGGAGGAGGGGGCCGCCAGGCTGCGGGAGGCTCCGCTCGCGGCGGTGGCCGCCGCGGTCCGGCCGCGCCCGCGTCCCGATTCGTATATGCCCGTTTTCAAAGTGAGCCAGGCTGCCGGGGAGCTCATCGCCCGGACGCTGGCCCTTTCTTTTTTTGAGTACTCCCACCAGGAGGGGCACCTTGCCGCCGGGCTCTGGTCAGCCGGGCTGCCGCCGGGGCGCTACCTGGCGGTGCACCTCTCCGGAGGGACCACGGAGCTGCTGGCGGTGGAGGGGAAGGAGGGCGGCCTGCTGGAGATCGCCGCTTTGGGCGGCGGTGCGGATCTCCATGCCGGTCAGTTTGTCGACCGCATCGGCCTCGCCCTGGGGCTGGCCTTTCCCGCCGGTCCCGCTCTGGAGCGCTGCGCCCGCCGGGGGAGGACGGGGGCGATCCGCCTGCCCGTGGC
>JAAZIG010000279.1 GCA_012510325.1 Bacillota bacterium | reverse complement strand
GGGATGAAACCGTTCTCTTCATGGCAGGGCATATAGATAAAGCCCTGATAATTGCTCTCGTCGGGGTTGTACGGACCGGAGCGTCCGGCGATGACATTGGAGTCAACGTAGACCGGATAGGCCGGATCCTGAAAGGCGACGATGCTGTCGGCGCTGAAGATAGACTGGATGTTGCCGGCGTCGGGCTTGGCCCCGTCGCTGACAAAAAACTCGTCGGGCTCCAGGCTTGCCCCCAGCGAAGAGTAGTACCGGGCCAGCGCGGTGCGCAGCTCTTGCAGTCCCTGTTCATCACCGTAGCCGGTGTAGGTTTCCGCCTTCGCCAGCCGCTCAACGCCGTCGGTAAGTCCCTCGATGAGCGCCGGGGGCAGCGGTTCGGTGGTATTGCCGATGCCGAGGCGGTGGATTCTGGCTGCAGGGTTTTGCTCCTGAAACAGCCTCACCCGCCGTTCGATCTCCGGAAAAAGATAGCCTGCCGTCAGCTTGCGGTAGTTGCTGTTGATGCGGGCCATCTCAGGGCGCCTCCGGGATATCGAGCGCGGCTATGGCACTGCGGATGACATCGTAGTGCTCTTCCTTTTCCAGGGGGCAGATCGGCAGGCGGAAAGCTTCCCTGCACCAGCCTTTCATGGACATGGCCGTCTTGATGGGGATGGGATTGGTTTCCACAAAGCAAGCCTCAAAAAACGGGGTGAGCTCTTTTTCCAGCGCCCTCGCTTTTTCAAGATTGCCTTTCAGGGCGCTGTGGACCATCTCTTTCATCCGGCGGGGGATCAGGTTGGCCGCGACAGAGACCACGCCGTTGCCCCCCGCGGCGATGAGATCGACGGTCATATTGTCATCTCCGCTGAGGATGGTGAACTCTTTGCGGCGCAGGGAGATCAGCTCTTTCATCTGCGCCAGATCGCCGGAGGCCTCCTTGACCCCGACAATGTTGTCACATTCGCTCATCAGCTGCTTCAGGGTTTTGTTCTCCAGGTTAACCCCCGTGCGGCTTTTGATATTGTAAGGGATGCACGGGATGGAGACGGATTCGGCGATGGCCTTGAAATGCAGGTAGAGCCCTTTTTGGGTCGGCCTGACGTAATATGGATTGACCAGCAGGACTGCATCCGCCCCCGCTTGCTCGGCATGCTGGGAAAGCTGAATCGCCTCGCTGGTGGCGTTGCTGCCGGTACCGGCGATTACCGGCACCCGCCCGGCGGCAAACTTGATCGTCAGGTCGATGACACGGTCGTGCTCCTCGTGCGACAGCGTTGAGCTCTCTCCCGTGGTCCCGCAGGGAATGAGCCCGTCGACACCCTCGGTGATCTGATACTCGATCAGCTGCCGGAAAGCGTCGATATCGATGGCTCCGGTTGAAGTAAACGGCGTCACCAATGCTGTGAAGACACCTCTGTACATCTTATCGATTTTTGACACCCCCGATTATTGAATTCATGAAATCAGTGATCCCGTAAAGACCGCTGCGGCCGCGGATCCATTCGGCGGCCAGCACCGCCCCTTCGGCAAAACCGCGGCGGCTGCGGGCGTTGTGTTCAAGGATGATGGTATCGACTTCACTGTCGAAGACAACCCGGTGGTTCCCTGGAACGGTGCCCCCGCGGCTCGACGACAGGTGCAGCTCATCATCTTTGAGGCGGCGGTCCGGAAGTTCGGTTACGATCGTCTTCTTCCCCTCGATTTTCCCGATGAGAATATCTCCGATCATTTTGGCTGTGCCCGAAGGGCTGTCAAGTTTACGACGATGGTGGGATTCGTGAACGAAGGGATCGTACTGGGGGAAGCGGTTCATCATTGTAGCAGCCTCCTCGATCAGCCGAAAGAACAGATTCACTCCGAGAGAGAAATTGCTCGCCCAGATCAATCCGATACCGCTCTCTTCGACTATGGAAGCCACCCGTCCCATCTGTTCATACCAGCCGGTTGTGCCGATTACCGCCGACACCTTCAGCTCCCCGTAGCGCTCAATATTTTTTACCGCTGCCTGTGGCGAAGTAAAATCAATTATAACATCAAGCGGCGGCGATAGACAAGCCAGCTCTGTTGCAGTGACCTCTGCGGCATCGCTCTGCGGATCAATCACTGCCGGAACCTCGTGTCCCCTGTCCAGGGCTGTTTGCCGGATGAGCGCACCCATCACTCCATAACCGGCGATACCGATTCGCATATTTTCTCGACTCCTCTCTGTGCTGCGGCAGGTTGCCGATGCGGCGCGGCGGTCCGATGGCGCCGTGCACCGCATTTCGTCCCTTTCTGCTTATATCCTTGCCCGTTATCATAACAATACTACCAAAATTTCGCCAGTTTTCCCCAAAATCCTTCCCCGGGCAACCGGGCGGCAGCCTCGTTGTAGTCTCCCCATATTTGAGGAAACACGGCAGAGGCGGGGGGCGCGGCCCTTGGACGGGGATAAGGATGTGCGGAAAAATCGAAATAATTAAAGGATTATATCTCCGGGTGGCCGAATTAGAATTAATAGAATAAACAGAATTAATGTTGCGCATCTTTTTACAATCCCCAGCGGTCTGTCAGTGACAGATACTATTCAGGAGGTGGCGCTCTTGCTGCTCAACCCAAAGGATCACCAGCGGTATTATCCCGATGAAGCTTCGCGGGAGATCATGCGAAAGACAATCGATTTTTTTGAAAGCAAAGGTAAGGTGAAGTTGAAGAAGGACGACCGGGAGCGGGTCTGGTACGACGATCTCTTAGACTTTTTACGCGACAACGAGATCTTTTACCAGCTGCTGACCCCGGATCAGTACGGTGAGGAAGGTTGCCGCTGGGACACCTGGCGGAACTGCGAGTTTAATGAAATCCTTGCCTTTTACGGGCTGCACTACTGGTATACCTGGCAGGTGTCGATTCTGGGCCTGGGGCCCATCTGGATGAGCGCCAACGAGCCGGCCAAACGCCGTGCGGCGAAGCTGCTCAAGGAGGGCCATGTCTTTGCCTTCGGCCTCTCTGAAAGGGAGCATGGCGCCGATATCTACTCCACCTCCACGGCGCTGACGCCCCAGCCCGACGGGACCTATCGGGCCAACGGTGAAAAGTACTATATCGGCAACGGCAATATTGCCGAGATGGTCTCCACCTTCGGCAAGGTTTCGGGAACCGACGATTACGTCTTTTTCGTGGCCAACTACAAGCACAAAAACTACGAGCTGGTCAAAAACATCATCAACTCGCAATCCTATGTCGCCGATTTCATTCTCCGCGACTATCCGATCACTGAAGACGAGATCCTCTCCCGGGGCGCCGGAGCCTGGAACGACGCCCTGAACACTGTCAATGTGGGCAAATACAACCTCGGTTGGGCCTCCATCGGCATCTGCACCCATGCTCTTTACGAGGCCCTGAACCATGCCGCCAACCGCAGCCTCTACGGCATCTATGTAACCGACTTCCCCCATGTGAAGCAGCTCTTCGTCGATGCCTACACCCGCCTCGTGGCGATGAAGCTATTTGCTCTGCGGGCGGCAGATTATATGCGGGCGGCCTCCCCTGAAGACAGGCGCTACCTGCTCTACAATCCCACCATGAAGATGAAGGTGACCACGCAGGGCGAAGAGGTGATCAACCTGCTCTGGGATGTTATCGCGGCGAAGGGCTTTGAGAGCGACACCTATTTCGAGATGGCGGCGCGGGATATCCGGGCCCTGCCCAAGCTCGAGGGGACCGTCCATGTGAATATCGCCCTGATCAACAAGTTCATCCCCAACTATTTTTTCAACCATCAGGCCTACCCTGATGTGTTGCGCCAGGATCAGGCGCAGCACGATCATTTTCTCTTCGATCAGGGACCGGCCCGGGGTCTGGGGAAGATTCGCTTTCACGATTACGCTC
>JAAZIG010000278.1 GCA_012510325.1 Bacillota bacterium | reverse complement strand
TTCGAACTGCTGGAGGATTTTCGCGAGCTGACCCGCACCGACGGTCCGCTTATCTTTACAGAGGAGGATTCAGGAGAAAAGGCGGGTGAAGCCGATGTTAAGTGATCTGGTGAAAAAAGGTCTGGAGAAGGCGCCGCACCGCTCTCTCTTCAAGGCGATGGGTTACACCGATGAAGAGCTGCGCCGTCCCCTTATCGGAATAGTCAACGCCCACAATGAAATTGTCCCCGGTCATATTCATCTCGACACCATCGCCCGGGCGGCAAAGGACGGCGTCCGCATGGCCGGAGGGACCCCGATGGAGTTTCCTGTCATCGGCGTTTGCGACGGCATCGCCATGAACCATGAGGGAATGAAATATTCGCTGGCCAGCCGCGAACTCATCGCCGATTCCATCGAGATAATGGCCCGAGCCCACGCTTTTGACGGGCTGGTGATGATCCCGAACTGCGACAAGATCGTTCCGGGGATGCTCATGGCGGCGGCCAGGCTGGACCTTCCCGCCATCTTCATCAGCGGCGGACCGATGCTGGCCGGTATCTTCCAGGGGCGCAAGGCCGCCCTGAGCGATATCTTTGAAGGGATCGGTGCAGTCAAAGCGGGGAAAATGACTGCGCAGGAGCTGGCCGAGATGGAGACGGCGATCTGCCCGGGCTGCGGTTCCTGCGCCGGGATGTTCACCGCCAATTCGATGAACTGCATCACCGAGGTCCTGGGAATGGCTTTGCCGGGAAACGGGACCATTCCGGCGGTGGCGGCGGCGCGGATTCGCCTGGCCAAAGATACGGGAATGAAGCTGATGGAGCTGCTGGAAAAAAAGATCCGCCCCTCGGCGATCATGACCGGCCCGGCTTTCCGCAACTGCATCGCCGCGGATATGGCCCTGGGCTGCTCCACAAACACGGTCCTGCATCTCCTGGCCATCGCCGGGGAAGCCGGTTTCGAGCTGCCTCTGGAGCTGTTCAACGAGATCAGCACAAAAGTGCCCCAGCTGTGCAAGCTGAGCCCGGCGGGGCCGGACCACGTGGAGGATCTCGACAGAGCCGGCGGGATCCCGGCGCTTCTGCAACGCCTTCTGGAGGCTGAGCTCATCGACGGCAGCTGTCTCACGGTAACAGGGCGGACTCTGGCGGACAACGTTACCGGCTGCCCTGTGCTGAACAACAGCGTCATCCGCCGGATCGGGGAACCCTTTAGCGACAGCGGCGGCCTCTCCATCCTCCGGGGCAGCCTTGCCCCCGCAGGCGCCGTGGTTAAAAGAGGCGCCGTCGACCCGGCGATGATGGTCCACCGCGGTCCGGCAAGGGTGTTCAATTCCGAAGAGGAAGTCTGTGCCGCCCTGGAAGCGGGAAATATTCAGCGGGGCGATGTGCTGGTAATCCGTTACGAAGGACCCAAAGGGGGTCCGGGCATGCGGGAGATGCTCACCCCGACGGCGGTGGTGGCCGGCCTCGGTCTGGACAAAGATGTCGCCCTGATCACCGACGGCCGTTTTTCAGGAGCCACCCGGGGCGCCTCCATCGGCCATGTCTCACCGGAAGCGGCCGAAGGGGGACCCATCGCCCTCATCGAGGACGGGGATCTCATCAGCATCGATATCCCTGCCGGCAAGGTGGATCTCCTCATCGAAGAAGATATCCTGGAATCGAGAAGAAGGGAGTGGCAGCCGCAGCCGCCGCGAGTACAGAAAGGTTATCTGCAGCGCTACAGCCGCCTGGTAACATCAGCCAGCAGCGGAGCAGTTTTTCGCCAAACCTGAAGCGTGCAGCCGCAAATCAACCCGCGGGGGTGGTAACTGTAATGAAGCAAAAAGGTGCCCAGATTCTGACGAAATGTCTGGAAGAAGAAAATGTTGATACAATATTTGGCTATCCCGGAGGAGCAGTCCTCGATATATACGACGCCCTCTACGATTCGCCGCTAAAACATTATTTGGTGCGGCATGAGCAGGGGGCGGCCCATGCCGCCGACGGCTATGCCCGGGCGACGGGAAAACCGGGAGTTTGCATCGCCACTTCCGGCCCGGGAGCAACAAATTTGGTAACCGGCCTGGCCAACGCTTATATGGATTCCGTCCCCCTGGTTGCCTTTACCGGCCAGGTGGCTACAGATATGCTCGGCCGGGATTCATTTCAGGAGGCCGATATTTACGGGATCACCCTGCCGATTACCAAACACAACTACCTGGTCAAAAGTGTCAGCGAACTGCCCCGGGTGATCAGGGAATCCTTTTATCTGGCCACAACCGGCCGGCCCGGCCCGGTCCTCATCGACCTGCCCAAGGACGTCTGCCAGAAAAGGGTCGCCTTAAGTCATCCACAATCCCCGCAGCTGCGGGGCTACTGCCCGGTTCAGGAGGGCGCTTCCCGGATGATCGGTGAAGCGGCGGCAGCCATCGCTGCCTCTAAAAAGCCCGTCATCTGCGCCGGGGGCGGGGCGATCATCTCCGGGGGCAGCGAGGCCCTCCGGGAGCTGGCCGAGCTCTGCGCAATCCCTGTGGCCACCACGCTCATGGGAAAAGGTGCTTTCCCGGAGAACCACCCCCTCGCGCTGGGCATGATCGGTATGCACGGGACCAGGTACGCCAACTACGCGGTCAATGAGTGCGACCTTCTTATCGCTGTCGGTGCCCGCTTCTCCGACCGGGTCACCGTAAAAGTGGAGGCTTTTGCCCCCGAGGCCAGGATCATTCATCTAGATATCGATCCGGCGGAGATCGGCAAAAACGTGCCCGTGGATATCCCCCTGATCGGAGATGTCAGGCTCGTCCTCGAGCAGCTCTGTCGGCAGATTCAGGGGGGCAACGAAAAAGAAGAATGGCCCGCCCGGATCAGGGCCTGGAAGGAAAAGTATCCCCTCAAGTATGACCGGAAAAGCGAAACGATTAAACCGCAATTTGTGGTGGAGCAGATCGATGAAGCGACCGGCGGGAAAGCGATCATCACGACAGAGGTGGGCCAGAACCAGATGTGGGCCGCACAATTTTTTACTTTTACCCGGCCGCGGACCTTCATCACCTCCGGAGGACTGGGCACGATGGGCTTCGGCCTGCCGGCGGCCATCGGTGCGCAGATCGGCCGCCCCGGGGAGACCGTCTTCAATATTGCCGGCGACGGCAGCATCCAGATGAATATCCAGGAGCTGGCCACCGCGGTGGATTACCGGCTGCCGCTGAAGATTGCCGTGCTGAACAACAGCTATCTGGGGATGGTCCGCCAGTGGCAGGATATCTTCTACGAAGGCCGCCTTGCTTATACCGAGATCGGCGGCCCGGACTATATCAAGCTGGCGGAGGCATACGGCGCTGTGGGGATGCGGGTGACCAAACCGGCAGAGGTCCGCCGGGCTCTGGATGAAGCGATGCAGATCAAGGATCGCCCTGTGCTCATCGATTTTATCGTTGACCGAAAAGAAAATGTTCTGCCGATGATCCCGCCGGGCGGCACAATTAAAAAAATGCTGAAGGAGTAATGACATGTTCCGCACCCTAACTGTACTGGTGGAGAACAACCCCGGAGTTTTAACCAGGGTGGCCAGCCTCTTCAGCCGCCGGGGCTACAACATTGACAGCCTGGCGGTGGGGCAAACTGAAAATCCGACGATCTCCCGGATGACCATTGTCGTCGAGGAGGATGACAAGGTGATCGAGCAGGTCACCAAACAGCTGGACAAACTCGTCGATGTGATCAAGGTAAACGACATCACCGACGAAGAATATGTCGGCCGGGAACTGATCCTGATCAAAACCGACGGCGACCCTTCCGTGCGGGGCGAGATCATGCAGATTGTCGAGATTTTCCGGGCCCGCATCGTCGATATCGGACAGAGCTCGCTGATCATCGAGGCCACAGGGGATGAAGGCAAGATCAGGGCGATCATCGAAGCGCTGAAACCGTTTCATATCCGGGAGCTGGTCCGCACCGGAAAGATCGCCATCCAACGGGGGAGCCGCTCTGCGGCGGGTAAAAGTAAGGCGACAGAATAAACCAAGCTGAAAACAAAGAAGGGAGCCGATGAAAAATGGTTAAAATTTATTATGATGCCGACGCCGATCTGGAGGTCTTCTCCGGTAAAACAGTGGCGGTGATCGGCTACGGCAGCCAGGGGCATGCTCAGGCACAGAACCTGCACGACAGCGGGGTCAAGGTCGTTGTGGGACTGCGCCGCGGCAGCCCCAGCTGGGAGATCGCCCGCAACGACGGCCTCGAGGTCAAGGAGACGGCTGCGGCGGTCAGGGACGCGGCGGTTATCCAGATCCTCACCCCCGACGAAACCCAGGCGCGCCTCTACCGGGAGGAGATTGAACCGCACCTGGAAGAGGGGCAAGCGCTGGGGTTTGCTCACGGCTTCAATATTCACTACGGCCAGATTGTCCCCCCCGACAATATCGATGTTTTCATGGTCGCCCCGAAATGCCCGGGCCATATGGAAAGAAGGATCTTTCAGGAGGGCGCCGGGGTTCCCGGATTGATCGCTGTCTACCAGGATCACAGCGGCGGGGCCAAGGATATTGCCCTGGCCTACGCCAAGGGGATCGGCTGCACCCGGGCCGGTGTTTTTGAAACCACCTTCCGGGAAGAGACGGAGACCGATCTTTTCGGCGAGCAGGCGGTCCTCTGCGGCGGCCTGACCGAGCTGATCAAGGCCGGTTTTGAAACTCTTGTCGAGGCGGGATATGCTCCGGAGATCGCCTACTTCGAGTGTCTTCACGAAATGAAGCTCATCATCGACCTGATCTACGAAGGCGGGCTCACCCGGATGCGCTATTCCATCAGCGATACAGCTCAGTACGGCGACTATATGGTCGGAAAGCGAATTATCACCGAAGAGACCCGCGCGGAGATGCGCCAGGTGCTCGCCGAGGTCCAATCGGGCGAGTTCGCTCAGCGGTGGATTCTGGAAAATATGACCAATCGGCCTGTTTTCAACGCCATCGACCGGCGGGAAAAGGAACATTTGATCGAAAAAGTTGGCGGGAAACTGCGGCAGATGATGCCGTGGCTGAATAAAGAACAATAGTCTCACAGGAGGTCTTTCCATGGATGAGCGGGTCTATATATTTGATACTACCCTGCGCGACGGCGAGCAGTCGCCGGGCGTAAGTCTTAATGTTAACGAGAAGGTAGAGATCGCCAGGCAGCTGACCCGCCTGGGTGTCGACATTATCGAGGCGGGGTTTCCGGTGGCTTCACCGGGAGATTTTGCCGCTGTAAAAGTGACCGCCGCCGAGGTCAAGGGGGCGACGGTGGCAGCGCTGGCGCGAACCGAAAAAGAAGATATCGACCGGGCCTGGGAGGCGGTGCGCGACGCTGAATCTCCGCGGATTCACACCTTCATCGCCACCTCGGATATCCACCTGCGCCATAAGCTGCGGCTGAGCCGGGAAGAGGTTCTGGAGGCGGCGGTGGCGGCGGTGAAACATGCCTGCCGTTATCTTTCCGACGTGGAATTCTCCGCCGAGGACGCCTTTCGCAGCGACCACGATTATCTTTGCCGGGTCATCGAGGCGGTCATCGAGGCGGGAGCAACGACAGTCAATATCCCCGACACCGTCGGCTATGCCACCCCCCAGGAATTTCACGACTTTGTCAAGGGGATCTTTCAACAGGTCCCCAACATTGACCGGGCCGTGCTCAGCGTCCACTGTCACAACGATCTCGGCCTCGCCGTGACAAACTCCCTGGCGGCAATCCAGGCGGGAGCCCGCCAGGTGGAGTGCACCATCAACGGCATCGGCGAAAGAGCGGGCAATGCCGCTCTCGAGGAGATCGTCATGGCGCTCTACGCCAGGCACAGTTTTTACGGCAAGAAGACCGCCATCCGCACAGAGGAGATCTACCGCACCAGCAAGCTGGTGAGCAAACTGACGGGGATGAAGATTCAGCCGAACAAAGCTATCGTCGGGCAGAACGCTTTTGCCCATGAGTCGGGCATCCACCAGGACGGCGTCCTCAAAGAAAGGCTCACCTACGAGATCATGAATCCCGCGCTCATCGGCCGCTCCCTGAACACAATTGTTCTGGGAAAGCATTCCGGACGTCATGCTTTTCGCGATACGCTGGCCTCGCTGGGCTATGAGCTGGCCAAAGAGGAGATGAACCGGGTTTTCCAGCGTTTCAAGATCCTGACCGACCGGAAACAGGAGCTCACCGACAAAGACCTCCGCGCCATCGTTGAAGAAGAGATTCTGCGCGTGCCCGAGGTTTACCGGCTGGCTTACCTGCATATCTCCAGCGGCACCACCGTGGTCCCGACGGCGACCATCGGTCTGGAAAAAGAGGGCCGGCAGGTGGAAGAGGCTGCCTGCGGAGACGGACCCGTCGATGCCATCTACAGGGCCATCGACAAGATTACCGGATTTCCCTGCACCCTCGTCTCCTACGCCATCGATGCCCTCACCGCCGGCAAAGACGCCCTGGGCGAGGTCACGGCGAAGGTCCGCTCCAACAGCACCGCCACGGTCTACACCGGCCGGGGGGTCAGCCCGGATATCCTCGAGGCAAGCGCCAGAGCTTATATCAATGCGATCAACCGGATCATCCACGGCGACAACGGCGGAAAATCCCCCGATCGGCCGCGGGCGAGTTTATAACGAAAGGTTAAACAGAGACGGAGGAGACAGCTGATGGGGATGACAATTACTGAAAAAATTTTAGCGGCCCACTGCGGGCGCGACCGGGTCGCTCCGGGAGAGCTGATCAAGGCCCGGGTCGATCTGGCGCTGGCCAACGATATCACCGCGCCCATCGCCATAGCGGAGTTTAACAAAATCGGAGTGGCTAGAGTCTTTGATCGCGACAGGATCGCCCTGATCCCGGATCACTTTACCCCGAACAAGGATATCAGATCGGCGGAGCAGGCTCAGATCATGCGCCAGTTTGCCCGACGCTACCAGATTACCCATTACTATGAGATCGGGCGGATGGGGATCGAGCACTGTCTGCTGCCCCAGGAGGGACTGACCCTTCCCGGCGACCTCATTATTGGTGCAGATTCGCACACCTGCACGTACGGAGCGTTGGGAGCTTTCGCCACCGGCGTCGGCAGCACTGACCTGGCTGCGGCGATGGCTACGGGAGAGGTCTGGTTGAGGGTTCCGGAGACGGTCAAGGTCGTTTTCAAGGGGGCAAACTGGCAGCCCTGGGTCGGGGGAAAAGATCTCATCCTTTATCTCATCGGCAGGATTGGGGTGGACGGGGCCCTTTACCAGGCCCTCGAATTCACCGGCGAGGCCGTCGCCGCCCTGTCGCTGGAGGGACGCCTGACCATGGCCAATATGGCCATCGAGGCGGGCGCCAAAAATGGCATCTTCACCCCGGACGAAAAAACCCGCTCCTACGTAGAAGGGCGGGCCAAAAGGCCGTATAAATTTTATGAGAGCGATAAAAATGCCCGCTACAGCAGAGTTTTGGAACTCGACAGCGGCGCCATCGAACCGCAGGTGGCCTTCCCCCACCTGCCCGAAAACGCCAGACCCATCAGCGAGGTGGGAACGGTGCAGATCGATCAGGCAGTTATCGGCTCCTGCACCAACGGCCGCATCGAGGACCTCCGGGAGGCGGCGGCGGTCCTGAAAGGGAAAAAGATCGATCCCCGGGTGCGCCTCATCGTCATTCCCGGGACGCAGGAGATCTACCGGCAGGCCCTCACCGAGGGGCTCATCGAAATATTTATCGAAGCCGGCGCCGCGGTGAGCACGCCGACCTGCGGCCCCTGCCTGGGAGGACATATGGGCGTTCTTGCCGGGGGGGAGAAGGCGGTCTCAACCACCAACCGCAATTTTGCCGGCCGGATGGGCCATCCGGAGAGCGAGATCTATCTGAGCGGCCCGGCGGTGGCGGCAGCTTCAGCAATTTTGGGCCGTTTAGGCGGCCCCGGGGAGGTCGAATAGATGATTATCACCGGCAGGGTTTGGAAGTTCAGCGACGACATCGATACTGATGCGATCATCCCGGCCCGCTATCTCAACACTTCAGATCCGGCGGAGCTGGCCGGACACTGCATGGAGGATGCCGATCCTGATTTTTCGAAGAAGGTGAAGCCGGGCGACATTATCGTCGCCGGCAAGAATTTTGGCTGCGGCAGCTCCCGGGAGCATGCTCCCCTGGCGATCAAAGGAGCCGAAATCGAAGCGGTTGTCGCCGCCTCCTTTGCCCGCATCTTCTATCGCAATGCCTTCAACATCGGCCTGCCCATCTTTGAGTCGCCCGATGCGGCGGCTGGAATCAGAGAGGGCGACCGCATCCGGATCGATTCAGCAGGCGGGTTGATCTACAATCTGACCCTTGATGAAGAGTACCGGGCCACGGCGATACCGCCATTTATGGCCGAGATCCTCGCGGCCGGCGGGCTGATCAACCAGATTCGCCGGCAGGTGAAAGATAATGTTTAGGATCGCGGTGCTCCCCGGAGACGGTATCGGACCGGAGATCGTTCCCGAAGCGGTGAAGGTGCTGTCAGCCTGCGCTGAAAAATTTGCTCTTTCTTTTAAGTTTGAGGAAGCCCCCGTGGGCGGTGCCGCAGTCGATCTAACCGGTCATCCCCTCCCCGGGGAGACCCTCGAGCTGTGCCGAAAAAGCGACGCCATCATCCTGGGAGCCATCGGCGGACCCAAGTGGGATCACCTGCCCGTGGAGC
This sequence comes from Bacillota bacterium, assembly GCA_012510325.1. Taxonomy (GTDB): domain Bacteria; phylum Bacillota; class Dethiobacteria; order DTU022; family DTU022; genus JAAZPQ01. Next base: position 7,774 of record JAAZIG010000278.1, on the reverse strand, counting down.
GCCGCCCGGAGGCGGCAGCGCTGCTGCCTCTGCGCAAAAAATTGGGGCTCTTCGCCAACCTCAGGCCTGTCGCCCTATATGATGCGCTCGTCGACGCCTCCCCGCTGAAGCGGGAGGTCATTGCGGAGACCGACATCCTAGTCGTGCGCGAGCTCACCGGGGGGCTCTATTTTGGAGAGAAGAGAAGGGAGCGGATCCCCGGCGGCGAGAGGGCGGTCGATACCCTGATCTATACGACTTCGGAGATCGAGCGCATCGGTCGTCTTGCCTTTGAAGCGGCCCGGAGCCGCAGAAAGGTGCTCCACTCCATCGACAAAGCCAATGTGCTGGAAAGCTCCAGGCTGTGGCGGGAGGTGATCAACCGCCTGCACGAAGAGTACGCCGATATCGAGCTGCACCACATGTATGTGGACAACGCCGCCATGCAGCTGGTCAACTGGCCGAAGCAGTTTGATGTTATCGTTACCGAAAATATGTTCGGCGATATCCTTACCGATCAGGCCTCCGTGCTGACCGGCTCCATCGGGATGCTGGCTTCGGCCAGCATCGGGGGCGCAGTGGCCCTCTACGAGCCGGCCCACGGCTCGGCCCCCGATATCGCCGCCCGGGACGAAGCCAATCCGCTGGCGACAATTCTTTCAGCGGGGCTGATGATGCGCTACTCGTTCAACCACGAAGAGGCCGCCGGAGCCATCGAAGAGGCGGTGGAGCGGGTGCTGGAGAAGGGCTACCGCACCTCCGAGCTGATGCAGCCGGGCTGCCGGAAAATAGGCACCGCCCGGATGGGCGATGCCGTTGTTGAAGAGTTGCTCAATCAATAAAGAAGTTTCACTTTAGCGGGGTGAAGATAGAGCATTGAAGAAAGATATTAAGATTTTTGACACGACTTTGCGCGACGGAACGCAGGGGGAGGGGCTCAGCCTCTCCGTGGACGACAAGGTTAAGGTCGCCCGACGGCTCGATGAGATGGGCTTCCACTATATTGAAGGGGGCTGGCCCGGTTCCAACCCCAAGGATATGGAGTTTTTCAACCGGATGAAAGAGTGTCCGCTGAAAAACGCCCGCCTCACCGCTTTCAGTTGCACCCGCCGCCCCGGAGTTGCCGTCGGGGAAGATCAGAGCGTTCAGGCTATCCTCGGGAGCGGGGTTAAAACTGCGGCGATATTCGGCAAATCCTGGGATTTTCATGTCTCCCAGGCGCTCGAGACGACCCTGGAAGAGAATCTGGCCATGATCGGGGAGACCCTCTCGTACCTGAAAGAGAAGGGGTTTGAAGTAATCTACGATGCCGAGCACTTTTTCGACGGCTACAAACATAATCCCGCCTACGCCCTGAAAACGCTGGAGACAGCAGCTGCAGCCGGCGCCGATCTCCTCTGTCTCTGCGATACCAACGGCGGGAGCCTGCCCGATGAGGTTTTTGAGATTACCGCCGCAGTCTGCCGGCACTTCCCCGATACGGCAGTGGGCATCCATGCGCACAACGATGCCGGGCTGGCCGTGGCCAATTCGCTCATGGCTGTAAAAGCGGGCGCAGCCCAGGTCCAGGGGACGATCAACGGCTACGGTGAGCGCTGCGGCAACGCCGATCTCTGCTCCGTCATCCCCAATCTCATGCTGAAGATGGACCGACACTGCCTCACCGAAGATCAACTGGCCCGGTTGACCGAGCTCTCCCGTTATATCAGCGAGCTGGCCAACCTTATCCCCAACACCCACCAGCCTTTTGTGGGCAACAGCGCCTTCGCCCACAAGGGAGGCGTCCATGTGAGCGCCCTGCTGAAGAACCCGGGCACCTACGAGCCCATCGATCCGGCAGCCGTGGGCAACAGCCGGCGAGTCCTCGTCTCCGAGCTGTCGGGACTGAGCAATATCCTTTACAAGATCGAGGAGCTCGGACTCGACGTCGATCTGAGCCGCACCAACGAGAAGACCCGGAAAGTGCTCACCGAGATCAAAGAGCTGGAGAATCAGGGGTACCAGTTTGAAGGGGCGGAGGCCTCCTTTGAACTGCTTATCCGCAAAGGATTCAACACATACCGGGAGCCCTTCACCCTGGAAACTCTGCGGATGATCATGGAGATGAAAGAAGACGGCCGGGTTCACTCCGAGGCGGTAATCAAGATGCGGGTGGGCGACCGGGTCATCCACACCGCCGCCGAAGGAAACGGCCCGGTCAACGCGCTGGACAATGCCCTGCGCAAAGCTCTGGAGGACTTCTATCCGGAGATCCGCTCCATGACCCTGGCCGACTACCGGGTCCGGGTTCTCGACGGCGACAGAGGCACGGGAGCGCTGGTGCGGGTGCTCATCGAAACTTCAGATCACCATGACAGCTGGGCACCGTCGGGGTCTCGACCAATATCATCGAGGCAAGCTGGAGATCGCTCGTCGACAACATCGCCTACGGACTGCTGAAACAAAAATCAAGGGGAAAGCCCGCTGTGCCGGCGGTCCCTTCCCCATCTCCTTCAGATGAAGGGGAAGAAGCAGACTAGGCGGAAGGGAGAGGTTGAGGGAGCCTTAAGCGGGCACCCTCACCGATTTCTTGAGGGCATAGCCGCTGATATCTTTCATGCCCCCGGCCAGGGAAATTTTCCCAAACAGTTCCTCTTTATATTTCCTCCGCCACCACGAGCCCGCCAGCACTGTAAGGCCGCTCCCGGCAAAAGCATCGGGAAAAACAGGCGTGGAGGCACCGATCATCACCACTTCACGGGCGCGGTCACAGAGCTTCAACAGCCCGTCCACGGAACCGTTGATCACGGTGGTCCCGGTGAGCAGCACCAGATCGCAGCGGGGCAGCAGCCGGGGCTGCTCCTCCTGTGAGAGCAGCGGCGCCCCGCTCTCACCGCACTTCTCTTTCCCTTCATCGAAAAGATAGATCTCCTGAACCCGGGGCCGGATCGCTTCAGCCACAGGGGCGATATTCCCGATCATCCCGACGATATCGCTGCTGCGCAGCTCAATGCCGAAAGGGCGTTCTGCTGTTTCGCTGTCCGGCAGCGTCTGACCCTGCGAGGCCGCCGCCAGCACCGCCGTTCCGATGGCCCGCTGCAGATTGTCCCCGCCGCTGACCGCCCAGGCGGCTGCACCGGAGGCATCCTTCCCCAACAGCTGCTGCCCGTAGGGAAAGACGGAGCAGCCGCCCCGCAAACCCTTGCGCAATACATAGGAGACGCCGATGGAACCGTTGTCCAGCTCCACGGCAATCAGGGAAAGCCCGATGACAGCATCCTGCACTGTCCGCCCTTCCAGATAAGGCTGCGCTTTTTCCAAAACCTTTTCCATGATCATTTCCAAACAACCTCCTTTGCCGGATAAACCGGCGTCTGATTACCGGGCCTGTCCCCCGTTTCTGCAGCTCCGGAGCACCGCTTCTGCCGGCAAGAGATCAAACCCGGGCCGGCTGCCCGTCGGCCGGTTCTTCCGGTGCCGCTTCAGGCTCGCCGAGAGCGAAGTGGCGGTGCAAGGTTTCTACGGCCGCAGCCAGATCCGGACGGTGAATAAGCAGGGCGATGGAGATGTTGGAGTCTGCTGTCTGCAGGATGGTAATCCCCTTTTCATTGAGCGCGCGCACTATTTGCGCCATCACCCCGGGAATACCGCGCATGCCGAAACCGATTACCGCCACCTTGGCACAATCCTTTGCCACGCTATAAGGCAGCCCGAGGCCGGAGATCACCTGCGCGGCGTGCCCGAGAGCCTCTTCCTTGATCGTAAATATCTTCAGCTCCGGAAAGACGCTGATCAGATCGATACTGATCCCCGCTTCAGCCAGATTTCCAAACAGCTTCATTTCAAGATCCGGATCGGGGCCGGCGAATTCGACAGTCAGCTGTACAATGTCGGCAGCATGGGCGATTCCTGTGACCACCCGCCGCGGCGGCACAGTGAAACCGGGAGGAACTTCGGTCATGCCAGTATGAATGAGAGTCCCGGGATCTTCCCCGGTGAGACTGCGGATGACCAGACTGAGATTGTGTTTCATGGCCACCTCTACAGCCGGCGGATGGATCACTTTGGCCCCCTCATAAACCAGTTGGCAAACTTCGCTGTGGGTCAGCCGGGGGATTATGCGCGCCCCCTTGAGAAGATGGGGATCGGCGGTGGCGATGCCGCGGACATCGGTATAGATCTCCACCAGTTCAGCTCGCAGCGCCGAGCCCAGAATTACCGCTGTGGTATCGCTCCCGCCGCGGCCCAGAGTGGCGATCTCTCCGCCGGGAGCTGCCCCCTGAAAGCCGGCCACCACAGCGACCGCTCCCTCCTGCAGGCACCTCCTGATCCTCTCCGGATCACAGGCGAGCACCCTTGCCTGGCCATAGCTGCTGTCTGTGACCAGACCGGCCTGAGAGCCGGTAAAGGCGCGGGCTTTGATTCCGGCGCGGTGCAGGGTGGCTACCATTACCGCCGCAGCGATGATCTCGCCACAGTGCATCAGCAGATCAAGCTCCCTCAAGGGGACGGGGCTAAAAATCTCCTCGGCAATCTTTTTCAGGGTATCGGTAGCATAAGGCTCTCCGGCCCGGCCCATGGCCGAGACGACCGCTACCGGCATATAGCCACCGTCCAGCGCCCGGCGGATCCGCTCCGCGGCCGCCTCGCGCAGCGACGGCGAGGCGGTAGAGGTCCCCCCAAATTTTTGCACAATTATTTTCAAGCCAACAACTCCTGTTGGAGATGTTTTACAGGAGCAGTTCAGCAATCTGGACAGAGTTGAGCGCAGCGCCTTTACGAATATTATCTGCAACCACCCACAGGTTCAACCCGTGAGGCACCGAGTGATCCTCCCGGATCCGCCCGATATAGACCTCATCGTTTCCGCTGACCTGAAGCGGCATCGGATAAAGCCGCTCACCGGGGTTATCCAAAACCCGCACTCCCGGAGCTCTCTCAAACAGCGCCCGAGCTTCAGCGGCTGTCAGCGGCGCTTGCAGCTCCACATTCAAGACGATGGAGTGTCCGTTTACCACCGGCGCACGCACGGTGGTCGCAGTAACGGGCAGGTCGGGCAGAGCCATGATTTTGCGCGTCTCCCGGACCATCTTCTCCTCTTCATTGGTGTACCCGTCGTCCAGGAATATATCGATATGCGGGATCAGACTGAAAGCCAGCTGGTGGGCAATATGCTCCACCGTCACCTTCTCTCCGGCCAGATGAGCGCGGCACTGCTCGAACAGCTCATCAACAGCCTTCTTCCCCGCCCCGGAGATGGCCTGATAGGTCGCCGCAACCACCCTTTTCAACCCGGCAGCCTCCTGTAACGGCTGCAGCGCCACTACTGTCTGGATGGTCGAGCAATTCGGGTTGGCAATAATGCCGCGATGTTCGCGGACCGCCTCCGGATTGACCTCGGGGATAACCAGGGGCACATCTTCTTCCATCCGGAAAGCGCTGCTGTTGTCGATGACGACGGCGCCGCGGCGGGCTGCTTCGCGGGCCAGCTCCTTGCTGACAGCTCCGCCGGCGCTGAAAAATGCAAAATCGATCCCTTCGAAAGACTGCGGCAGAGCCTCTTCAACGACATATTCTTCATCGCCCGCGGCAACGCGAAGGCCTTTGGAACGTGCCGAGGCCAGCAACTTGAGCTCTTCCAGGGGAAACTTTCTCTCAGTCAGGATCTCGATCATGGTCTGCCCGACCATGCCTGTGGCGCCGACCACTGCCACCCGATATTTTTTTGCCATCACTACTCCTCCATTCCGCTATCTTTAGTTTATGATCCAAACAGATTGCTGCCACCGCCAAACAATATATATCACCGTAACGGTCTTTTCGGTAGATCCATCCACCGGTCAAGGGTGAGTCAAGGGGACGGTGACTTTGACTCATACCGATCGGAAAAGGAACCCGGATCCGCCCTAGGGGTTGTTTACCGAGCCCAAAAAAAGGATTGCCCCTGTTTTTTCATCGGTTATGGCAAAAAAGAAGGGCCGGTCAATAATCATGCTGAAGCGATCCGGCCGTGCCGAAGTACACCTGAATTCCACCGAGGTAACCGCCGCCGCTTCAGTCCCCTTTTCATCAACATCAACATAGGTTTTGTGTTTAACTTCGCTGATATAAGGCCCCGGCATCGCGGAAATCATCCTGCTGAAATCAGCGCGCCGCGGCTCAAAAGCGCATTCCATCCCCATCGTCCTCAGGATCTCCTTTAAAGAAACTTCATACTCGAATTGGAACCGGGGCAGCCCGACCTTGCCGTCCATTTCGCTGAAAGAGAGCTGCCACTCCGCCCAATTTTCCGGAGTCAGTTGCCGCTGAAATTCCACCAGCGAACTATCCGCAGCTGGGAGGAAGACAGTCATCCCCACCCGCCTGTTTTTTCCGTAAGGGAGACGGATCGCCTCAAAGTCATTTCCCTGGAAATAACGGTAGGCCCCTTCGCGAAACATCACCGGATGATCTTTCCTGGTTCCGTCGGACAGGGTAAAGGGTATCTCCCGGGTATTTTGCGGATCGAATTCATCGGACCAGGCTCCGTTAAAATAGAGGGCATTGATCAAAAAGAGAAAGGTCAGGGGATCGATCGGATCTTCAATGATCTTTTTTATCTTGCCCCCGGTCTGCTGCTCGACCCAGCGATTGATTGTAGAGACAGCAGCGGGCTTTTCAAAGTCCAGAGTGTCGAACACGGCGGCATAGTAGTCGCGGTTGCGCTGCAAAAACTGTTCATTCAGGGAAACTCCCTGCCGGGCCCACAGTGAATTGGCCACGTTCAGTTCAATTTCGGGATCGGAATTCCGGAGAACGCTCTGCAGATCGGCAAAGGCTGCGTTGAGTTCCTCCAGATCCATCCCCGGCAACCGCAGCGTCTCCATTATTTCCCTAAAGGTGGCCCCATCAGCCCCGTTGGCCGTCATGGCCAGAGCGGTGGAGATACTTGCCGGTGAGATCAAGATATTGTGATGCTCCTCTTTATCGAGAAGAACCTGCCAGATCATGAACCCGAAGGCCGTATTCCCGTCGACCAGCCTTTGATCGAGGCTGGCGGCTGGTTCGGCGGAAACTTTCCGCGGGGCAAGGCCAACAGGAGCAGCATTCTCACCATCGCAATTGCAACCGCCCAGCAACGGCAAGGCCGCCGTCACAAGCAACAGCAAAGCCAGAAAGAATGCACGGCGACAGGGCAATCAGTTCATCTCCTTGCATAGAATAGCTTTGGTCAACAGTTCACTTTCCGAACTACTTTACTCGGGCGATTCAAGATCTTCCTCCCGGAGCAGTGCCGTGATCACCGGGCGGTAGCGGCTGCTCTGCTTGATCCGGCGATCCCAGAGACTGATTCCACCGTAGACCAGCGCCATCAGCACAAAACCGGCGGCAGCAGCGGCCAGCTCGCGATAGTATTCCCAGCCGAGAAAAACAGCCAATTTGTAGCCAAGCACTATCCCCGCCACCAAGCCGGCCAGAGGTACCAGGTAGAGAATAAAAGCAATGAAGAGAGCCCGCCGGTCGTCAATCTCGATCAGGACACTCTGCCCTTCTTTCGCCCGGATCGGGTTCGCCACCTCAACATAATGATCCCGCCCGTCCTCTGCACCGAGAACACCGCCGCAGCGACCGCAGTTTTCACAGGACAGATGCCGTCGCAGATGCACCACTGCAGTATCGCCCTTAACCTCTTTGATCGTCCCGATCCGTTCCACCGGCAACCCTCCTCATCATCGACCGACCAATGCTACTATTTTAGCACGGCCACCCCCGAATGACAAAGCGTCGAGAACGGCAAATGTTGCCGTTCTCGACGTCCTGAGCGCAGCGAAGGACC
>JAAZIG010000277.1 GCA_012510325.1 Bacillota bacterium | reverse complement strand
GCGTACCAGGCGGAGCTGAGTGCGCTGGACGATTTCATCCGCGCCGAGCTCGCCGGGCTCACCTCGAGAAGCTTCATCTCCGTGCACGAAGCCTGGACCTATTTCGCCGCACGCTACGATCTCGAGGAGGCGGCGGTGATCACCGATTTTCCGGGGCAGGAACCCTCGGCGGCGTGGCTGGCAGAGCTGCTGGACCTCTGCCGGGCACACCGGGTCCGGGTGGTCTCCGTGGAGCCGCAGCTCTCCGGGGCCATCGCCGGGATGATCGCCGGCGAGATCGACGGCCGCGTTGTCCTGCTCGATCCTCTGGGCGGTGCCGGCCTGAGCCGGAGAGACAGCTACATAAACTTAATGCACTACAATACGGCGGTGTTAAAAGATGCCCTTTCCAAACAATAACAGCCCGGCGGTCTTTGCCCGGGAGCTTTCGGTGAACAGGGGCGCCGAGCAGGTGCTGGCCGGGATCACTTTCGAGGTCCGGCGCGGTGAGGCGGTCGGCATCATCGGCCCGAACGGAGGCGGCAAGACCACTTTGTTGCGCACCCTGCTGGGACTGATCAGGCCCAGCGCCGGCTGCTCGGCCCTGCTGGGCTGCCCTTCCGGCCGCCTCGGCCCGGTCCGGGAAAAGATCGGCTATATTCCGCAGAGCCGGGCTCACGACCGCCGTTTTCCCGTATCGGCGGAAGATGTGGTCCGAATGGGCCTCTACACGCCGCGGATGCTGCTAAAACCGGTGACGCGCCTTCAGAAGGACAGCTGCAGCGAGATGCTCGCCGCCGTGGGCGCCCTGCACCTGGCGGCGCGCTCCTTCGGCACCCTCTCCGGCGGGGAGCAGCAGCGGGTCCTTCTCGCCCGGGCGCTGGTGCGCCGCCCGAGCCTGGTGCTGCTCGATGAACCCGGCACCGGGCTCGATCCGGAGGCGCAGCACCTGTTCATGGAGAAGCTGCGCCTGCTGCAGCAGAGCTTTGGCCTGACGGTGCTGCTCGTCTCCCACGATATCGCCTCTCTGGCCGCCTGTGTGGACCGCTTTATCTGCGTCAACCGCACCATGCACCTGCACGGCGATCCGCAGCAGGTTTGGGCCGACTCCGCTCTCAAAAGGGCGTACCGCTGCACCTATGATCTCCTCGAGATGAGCTCCACCCAGGAGGAGGAGCCGTGATCGCCGAGATGCTCGCGTACGGATTTATGCAGCGGGCGCTTCTCGCTGCTGTCGGGGTGGGCGCACTCTGCTCGGCGGTCGCTTTCTTCGTCGTTTTGAAGAGGCTCTCATTTCTGGGCGTGGGGATCGCCCATACCGCCATGGGCGGTATCGCCATCGGCCTGGTCGCCGGGCTCGACCCCTTCCTCTGCGGCTGCACCTTTGCTGTGCTCTCCGCTCTGGCCATCGGCAGGATCAGCAAACAGGGGCAGCTGGGCGAGGATACGGTCATCGGGATCTTCTTCGCCGCCGGGATGGCTCTGGGGATCGCCCTGTTGAGCACGATGAAAGGGTATTATCCGGAGATCTTCTCCCTTTTGTTTGGAAATATCCTCGCTGTAACCGGGCTGGATCTCGGCATCCTTGCCGCAGTGGCGCTCGCGGTGTTGCTCTTTATCGGCCTATTCTTCAGGGAGCTGCTGCTGCTCTCCTTTGATGAAGAAGCCGCCCGGGCCAGCGGACTCCCGGTGGGGCCGCTCTATTTTGGACTGCTCACCGCCATGGCCCTGACGATCATGGTTTCAGTCAAGCTCGTCGGAATTGTGCTGGCCTCGGCGCTAGTGGTGATCCCCGCGGCCACGGGCTACCGCCTCAGCAGCAACTACCGGACCATGCTTCTTCTGTCCCTTGCTACCGGGATCGGGGGCAGCGCCGGCGGCCTGATCCTGTCATATTATCTCGATCTGCCTTCCGGGGCGGCCATCGTTTTGTTCATGGCCTTGCTCTTTGCCCTCTCCCTGCTCTACCGGCCGCGGGGAACCTGAGCCGAGGGCCTTTAAAAAAAAATACAGGGGGTTAACCCTGTATTAAAAATATATAGTGTAGGAGGTTAGGTTTCTCAGTTATTATCCCGGCCAACGGCCTTGCTATAGTCTATTCGATACCCGTTGCCGAAATCCTTTAAATATTTGAGAAATTCTTTATTAAATTAATTTTTTATTAATTCCACCTCAATCCACTCCCCTTTCCCGGCTTACAGCGGGTCCGGGAAGCAGTTTTTCCGGTGTGGCCGCGGCTGAAAAGAGGGCCTCCGGGCCGGGGCCGGGCTGCTGCAGGATCATCCGTTTCCCAAAATCAGGCGCAACGGTGAGAGCGGGCTGCCTTTGTTCCACCGCT
>JAAZIG010000276.1 GCA_012510325.1 Bacillota bacterium | reverse complement strand
GAAGAGACGAGAGCAGGTGTTACGGGAAGCCGGTACAGCGGGGACGATCGAGCCATCACCTCAGCGAGGAAGAGAACCGGGCCCTGGAAGAGGCCGTGAGAAAGATAAACAGCGGGAGCGGCAGAGTTTCTGAAGGCGGGGTCTGATCAAGAGCCGGGGGCGGTGCTATTGAACATTATGAGCACCGCTCACTCGGAGTAGTCTGTCTTCAGCGTTCGGAGGCCACTTCCTGCCTGACCGCATATTTCCGGGCCGGCTTTGCCGATAACAGCGCTTTTCAGAGGCGGAGGGGCGCGTGCTCCGGCAGGTCTCAGGCTCGGCAGGATCGGCGCAGCTCTCTTGCTACGGGACCGAGCAGCTGCGGCAACGGATGCCGGGGGTGGATGCACCGGCCGGCAGGGCCGCGGGCAACCCGGCTCTGCTGCAGGGGCTGCTTCCGAAAAGGAAGGCAGCCCCGGATGGTTTAACGCAGAAGATCACTGCCTAACCGCCGCCTGGCAGCAATCCCTTCGCTGTGGCCTTGAAGCTGCCGCCGAGCCCGGCGCCTCTCTCAGGAATCCAGGGCCAGCTGCAGCGATCTACCAATAACTGTAGATATCTCCAAAACATGGTGAAGTCGGGTGCTCTGCAGAACCATCTGCTCCATGAACCCGCCGAGATTGACGATGCCGCTCAGGTAGATCTGGCCTACAGGCGGCAGTTTTTTGTTGACTCCCGCTCCCGGCAGGAGCGGCCCCCTGCCCACTTCGATGAGCCCGACACTGCCCGGTCTGCCCAGACAGGCGTCGACGGCGATGACCAGGGGCGGGATTTTCTGCGTGGAATAATGATCCAGTTCCGCGCGGTACCTCTCCAAATTCAGGGCATGAACAGGATCGGCCAGGGTTCCCCACACCGCCGTGCGGGGCGGTGCGTTTTGCTGCAGATAAGTGCCGACCAGGGGGCCCAGAGAATCTCCGGTGGAGCGGTCCGAGCCGATGCAGAGCACGATTCGCCGCCCCTCCGGAGAGCGCTCCTGCAATCCGGACATAATAATGATGAGAGCTCCGGCAATCTTCTCTGCAGCCTGGCGATCTTTATAGTTAACCCGCAGCACTGTCTCGCTTTTGGGCAGCGCTTCCCGCTGCGGCTCTGCGGCCAGCCGGTTAGCCATCGGGGCCCTCCTTCGTCTTGGCGATACCTTAGTTATATTAGAATATCGCTTTAAATATGTATGAGAGAACCTGGATATCGATAAGGAGAGCGGCTAAGACGATGATCTGGTTGGACCTTTCCGTAGCGGCCCTGTTGCTGTGGGGGGCTGTTGCCGGCTATCAAATGGGGCTGCGCAGGGCTCTCGGCCGTCTCGGGGGGCTCTTTGGCGCCACTCTGGCGGCAGCGCTGGGCCGGGGGGATCTGCAGTGTTTTGGTGAGAGCTGCGGCGCCCTGAGAACGCTGGAGGCGGTGGTTTGCAGCCGCCTGGCCGTTCCCGTGAGCGGCTCTGTCGAGGCCCCCCCGGAGCTGCCCGCGGTCCTGGAGGAGATTCTGCAGGGAAGCGCGATTGCGGCGGGAGGGGGGGCTCCGGGGGGTGTCACAGCCTTCCTGGTGCAGATACTCGGTTGTACCGCCGCTTTTCTCGCCGGTTTGCTCTTATGGTGGGGTCTCTTTCACCTGTGCGGGGCGGCCTTCGCCGCGGCAGAAGGTGTCAGTCTGAGCAAGATCTCCCGCTGGGGAGGGGCCCTCGCCGGCTTGCTCAGGCAGATCTGGTGTGCGGCCCTCGCGCTCGGTGCGGCGGTCCCCCTGGGCTGGCTGAGCAAAGTCCCCCCGGCACTGCTTCAGCTGGAAAACACTCTCCTGGCGATCCGGGCATGGCACCTCTTTGCCGCCCTCGGGATCTGGTATTAAAGCTCTTTTCAGGGAGCAAGCAGGAATTGACGGGAAAAAGAAGAACAGTGTACCCTTACAATCAATCACAACCTTGGGTGTCCCCAAAAGCGAGGGAGAGAGATGCTGATTATATTGTTGGGTCCTCCGGGTGCCGGCAAGGGAACGCAGGCGGAACGGTTAGTTAAAAAATTTAACCTGGCCTATATTGCCACGGGGGATATTCTCAGGGCGGCTGTAAAAAGCGGCTCTCCTTTAGGGCAGGAAGCAAGAATTTATATGGAAAAGGGACAGCTCGTTCCCGATGAAGTTGTCGTCGGGATAGTGAGCGAGCGGCTGACCGCCTCCGATTGCCGGGATGGCGCCATTTTGGACGGGTTTCCCCGCACTGTGGCTCAAGCCCAGGCCTTGGACGAGGTGCTCAGGGAGATGGGCAGGCAAATCGACCGGGTTGTCTATATTGCCGTCGATGAAGAGGAGCTGATCACCCGGCTGACGGGTCGGCGGGTCTGCCGGGAATGCGCCGCGACCTATCACATCAAGTTTAACGCCCCCCGGGTGCGCAATGTCTGCGATCAGTGCGGGGGGGAACTATATCAGAGGGAAGATGATTCCCTCTCCACAGTTCAGGAGAGGCTCGTGGTTTACCGCGAACAGACGACCCCGCTCATCGATTATTACGGCCGCAGCGATCTGGTGACCGAGATTGACGGTAACGGCGATATCGAGCAGATATTTTCTGAGATAAGCTCTGTTTTTGAGGTGGAGTCCCCTTAGTGGAGCCTTACCGGATCGGGCAGATTGTTCAGATGAAAAAGGGACACCCCTGCGGGGCCAACCGCTGGCAGATTATCAGGGTGGGGATGGATTTCCGGATCAAGTGCCTGCAATGCGGGCGCAGTGTTCTGATGCCGCGGAGCCGGTTTGTGCGCCGGGTGAAGAAGGTTATTCCGGAGGACTCCCCGGAGGGATCCCCATAAGGAGGGCGCCAGGTGTCCTGGAGCTGCGGGATTGTCGGTCTGCCCAATGCGGGGAAATCGACGCTGTTTAAAGCGTTGACCGCGGTGAGCGTGCCCATAGAAAATTACCCCTTTACCACCATTGAGCCCAATGTGGCGGTGGTTTATCTGAAAGATCACCGTCTGGCGGTGCTGGCGGAGCTCTTATCTTCGGTGAAGGCGACCCCTCCGGCGATACGGATCGTCGATGTGGCCGGATTGGTCGAGGGAGCCAGCCGGGGTGAAGGGCTGGGCAACCGTTTTTTGGGAGAGTTGCGCAGCGTGGATCTGCTGATTCACGTTATTGCCGGTTTTGAACAGTTTGCGGGGGAGGGTACAGATCCCGCCTCCCGGGCCACCCTGATCAATCTGGAGCTGATCCTGGCCGACCTGGAGACGGTGGCCCGGCGGGGAGAGAAGATCCGGGCACAGCAAAGAAGCGGTTCCCGGGAGGCCGCCGCCGAACTTCTGTTTCTCGACCGCCTGGAAGGGGAGCTGCAGGCGGGGACGCCGGCGCGCCTGCTCTCCGTGAACCCCTTCGAGGAGGAGTGTCTAAACCAGCTCTTTTTGCTGACCTCCAAAAAGATGCTCTATCTCTATAACCGGGCTGAAAGCGGAGCCGCGGCGCCGGAGACACTGCAGCGGCTGGCCCGGGATGACGGGAGTCCGCTGCTCTCGCTTTATGCGCGTCTGGAAGCAGAGATCGGTGAGCTTCCCGATGAGGAGAGGGAGCTCTTTTTGCAGGAGTACGGCCTCCAGGAATCCCAGGTCCAGGAGCTTTTGCGCGCCTGCTATCACCTTCTCGATCTGGTCACCTTTTACACGGTGAAAGGGGAAGAATCCCGGGCCTGGTTTGCCCCCCGGGGAACGACCGCCCTTGAAGCCGCTTACATGGTTCATACCGATATGGGCCGCGGATTTATCAATGCCGAAGTGATCTTCTGGGAAGCGCTAGTCGAAGCCGGCGGGCTCGCCGGGGCGCGGGAGCGGGGCACTGTCCGGACGGAGGGCCGGGACTATCCCGTCGCCGATGGAGAGGTGTTTTACTTTAACTTTCGCTGATTGCCCGGGCGGCCCTCCGGTGCCGCTGCAGCCGCCGGGGAATTTGGGGCAACAGCTTGCCCGCATTCGGGAAATATGCTATGATCGCCTCACGCAACCCTGCTCCATTTACAGGGGCCGCAAGTCCAGAGGGAGGTGAACCGCTGTGGCCGTCTACGAAACCATGTTTATCCTTCAACCGGAGCTCGAAAGCGAAGCTGAAGAAGAGCTGTTGAACAATCTCAAGGCCATTTTACAGAGACTCGGAGGAGAGGTTACCAAGGCAGACGACTGGGGAAAACGTAAACTAGCCTACGAGATCGACAAATTTACCGAAGGTCATTACTATCTGCTTGAATTCCAGGGCATCCATGACATCGTTCCCGAGCTCGAACACTTCTTCCGGGTTAACGACGCTGTGATCCGCTTTATCATCGTGCGGGAGGGCGAATAGTTCACATTTTAAAAAGGCGGTGCATGGGATGCTTAATTTAATCGTGCTTATCGGTCGTTTGACCAGGGACCCGGAGCTGCGGTACACTCCCGGGAACGGGACGGCGGTAGCCACGTTCACTCTGGCTGTCGATCGGCCTTTTACCAACAGACAGGGTGAAAAAGAGACGGATTTTATCAGGATCGTCACCTGGGACAAGCTGGCGGAAACCTGCGCCAACTACCTGCAAAAGGGAAGGCTGGTGGCGGCAACGGGACGTTTGCAGATCCGCTCCTATGAGGATAAGGAGGGGGTTCGCCGTCAGAGCACCGAGGTGGTGGCCCGCGATGTCCGCTTTCTGGAGCCGCCGCGCACCGGGGAGGCGGACACTTTTCCCGGCGACGATATTTCTGTGAGTGAAGATGATATTCCTTTCTAAGGGGGCTGTTTAATTGAGGCGTGAGAGGGGCCGCAGACCGAAAAGAAAAATTTGCAGTTTTTGTGTGGATAAGGTTGAGCAAGTTGATTACAAGCAGCATGAGAAGCTCAAGCGGTTTATTACCGAGCGGGGGAAAATCTTGCCGCGGCGCATCTCCGGTAATTGTGCCAGGCACCAGCGTCAGCTGACCCGGGCGATTAAGCGGGCGCGGATCATGGCCCTGCTGCCATTTACCTCCGAATAGTCCGTTCTACAAGGCCTGCCGTTAAAACGGTGCTGGAGGCTTCTGCTGCCGGCGCCGTTTTTTAGCTTTACAGCATCGGCAGGAGCCCGCTGCTGCGGGCGCGAAATACTAACTAGACCGGGGCAAGCGGAGCCGGCTCTCCTGCGGCGGCGGATCGCCGTCAGGCCCCTGAAAGGGTGATTCGATGAAGATTATCTTGAAGGAGGATGTCCCCGGCCTGGGGGAAAAAGGTGAAGTGAAGGAGGTTGCTCCCGGGTACGGCCGTAATCTGCTTATCCCCAAAGGGTTGGCGGTTGAAGCCACCCCGGGACGGTTGCGCGAACTGCAGGAGCAGGCGCAGGTGCTGGACAGAAGGAGGGAGCGCCTCAAGGAGGAG
>JAAZIG010000275.1 GCA_012510325.1 Bacillota bacterium | reverse complement strand
CCCGGGCCCAAAAACTTTCAGCCCGGCATCGCGAAAGCGATCCGCCAGCCCCGCCGCCAGCGGCGCCTCCGGACCGACCACGGTGAGATCGATCTTCTCCTTCAGGGCAAACTGGAGCAACCCCTCGAGATCATCTGCCGCCAGCTCCAGACACCAGGCTACCTGAGCGATGCCCGCGTTGCCCGGGGCACAGTAGAGTCTCTCCACAAGGGGGCTCTGCGCGATCTTCCAGGCCAGCGTATGCTCCCGGCCGCCTCCTCCGACGATCAATATCCGCACTTTCCTGATCCCTCTCCCTTCAGTTTAAGGCAAGCTCCCTCCCCGGGCCAATCCCCCCGGGGCTCAGTGTTTGAAATAGCGCCTTCCGGTAAAGAGCATCGCCAGGCCGCGCTTGTTGCACAGCTCGATGGAAGCATCATCTTTCTGCGACCCCCCCGGCTGCACCAGCGCCGTCACCCCCGCCTCCGCCGCCACAGCCGCGGTATCGGGGAAGGGGAAAAACGCATCAGAGCCCAGCACCGCCCCGGCGGCTTCCTCCCCGGCCTGCTCCAAAGCGATCCTCGCCGCACCGACGCGGTTCATCTGACCGGCGCCGATCCCCAAAGTGCACTCGCCCTTGACGACAACGATGGCATTTGATTTCACATGCTTGACCACCTTCTGGGCGAACTCCAGATCGCGCCTCTCCCTTTCAGTGGGCGCCCTCTCGGTGACGACCCGGGCCGCCGCCAGAGCGACCGGCTCCCGGTCCACCGTCTGCAACAGCACCCCGCCGGAGACCTTTTTCAGATCCGGTTCCCCCTCCGGCTGCGCCTCCCGGTCGGGCGAGGCCATCTCCAGCAAGCGAATCTCCTTTTTCTGCTTGAAGATCGCCAGGGCCTCCTCCTCGAAGGAGGGCGCGGCGACCACCTCTAAAAATATCTTGACCATCTCCGCCGCCGCCGCCGCAGTGACCGGCCGGTTCAGCGCAACGATACCCCCGAAGATGGAGACGGGGTCGGCATCGTGCGCCCGCCGGTAGGCCTCTTCAATAGTCCCGGCGGTGGCCACACCGCAGGGATTGGTATGCTTCACCGCCACCGCCGTGGGCTCCGCGAACTCGAGGAGCAGCTCCCAGGCGCCCTGCAGGTCGTTTAAATTGTTGAAGGAAAGCTCCTTGCCCTGCAGCTGCTCGGCCGCAGCGAGCCCCCTTCTGTTCCCCCCCAGGGCATAGAAGGCAGCCTGCTGCTGCGGGTTCTCCCCGTAGCGCAGCACCTGGATCTTCTCCAGAGGCAGGCTGAGCCGCTCCGGAAAGAGCTCCGCCGCCGCCCCGGGCCGGGCGGCGAGATAATCGGCGATGAGGGCATCGTAGTGGGCGGTATGGGCAAACGCCTCCGCCGCCAGGCGAAAACGGGTCTCTTCCGACAGGGCCCCCGTAGCGGCCAGCTCCGCGGTGAGCTCACCGTAGCGCTCCGGATTGACCACCACGGCAACGTGGGCAAAATTCTTCGCCGCCGCCCGGATCATCGCCGGACCGCCGATATCGATATTCTCCACCGCCTCGGCCAGCTCCACCCCTGGGCGGGCGATGGTTTGAGCAAAGGGATAGAGGTTCACCACCACCAGCGAGATGGGCACGATCTGCTGCTCCTGCAGCTGCCGCCGGTGCTCCTCCAGCTCCAGGCGGGCCAGCAGGCCGCCGTGGATCAGCGGATGGAGCGTCTTCACCCTCCCCCCCAAAATCTCGGGAAAACCGGTCACCGCCGATGCTTCGATTACAGAGACGCCCCCCTCGACGAGGGCGCGGGCAGTCCCCCCAGTAGAGACGATCTCCCAGCCCAGCCGGACCAGCTCCCCGGCCAGCTCGACGATGCCGCTCTTGTCGGAGACGCTGAGGAGCGCCCGTTTCTTCTGTGGACAATTATCCTGTTTCAATGATACACCTTCTCCCTTCTACTCTGAGCTGACCCCGGCAGAACAGCTCGATGGCCCGGGGATAGAGCCGGTGCTCGGCCGCCTGAATCCGCTGCCGCAGCGTCCCGGCGGTATCGTCCTGCAGCGCCGGAACCGCCTCCTGCAGGATCACCGGACCCGTATCGAGCCCTTCGTCAACGAAATGAACCGTGCACCCCGTCACCCTGACCCCGTAGGCCATCGCGTCCTCGACGCCGGAGGTGCCCGGAAATGACGGCAGCAGCGCCGGGTGAACATTCATGATCCTGTGGGGAAAAGCCTCGATGAGAACGGGCGAGAGCAGCCGCATAAAACCGGCCAGCACGATGAGCTCGATGCGGGCCCGCTGCAGCGGCTCCAGCAGCGCCCTGTCGTAGGCCTCCCGCTTTCCGTAGGAGCGGGGATCGAGAAAAAGCGCTTCGATGCCCCTCCGCCGGGCTCGCTCCAGCGCCCTCGCCTCCTCACGGTCGCTGATGACCAAAAGAACTTGGCCGCTGATCTCGCCCCCCTCCACCGCCTTTAAAATCGCTTCCAGATTGCTCCCCTCACCCGAAGCCAGCACCGCAATCCGCTTCATCTACAGTCCTCCCCGAGAACAAGCGCTATTTTTTCCAAAACACCCTTCAGCAAAACTCTTTTACCGCCACCGCGCCGCCTTTCACCCCGTGCACCGCCTGACCGCAGATCCCTCGCTGACACAGAAAAGTGGGCCACGGGGACGGATCTCCTGGCTCACTTTTTGCCGCCCGACAAAGCTGGAACTATCGCGCAACAGCTATACCGCAGATCCTTCGCTGCGCCCGGAATAGCAAAGGGAGTACCCAGATCAGATCCTTCGCTGCGCCCGGAATAGCAAAGGGAGTACCCAGATCAGATCCTTCGCTGCGCTCAGGATGACAAGAAAAGTGCTCAGAATGACAAAGAACAATTAGGAGAACAAAATAAATGCTCAGGATGACAATAGAATATAT
>JAAZIG010000274.1 GCA_012510325.1 Bacillota bacterium | reverse complement strand
TCATCGAGGGTGGCCTCCTCCCGTCCGGCGATAAAGTGAGGGTAGAGGGTGAGCCCGATAACGCCGTTTCGGGCGGCCAGCGCTTTGAGCTGCTCATCGTCGAGATTGCGGCGGTGCTCGCAGAGCGCCCGGGCGTTGGCGTGAGAGACCAGCGGCGGGCGGGAGGTCAGCTCCAGGGCCTCCGCGAAGGAGCGCGGAGCCAGGTGGGCCAGATCGAGGATAATCCCTTTGCGGGAGAGCGCTTCGACCAGATTTCGGCCCGCCCGGGTCAGCCCGGCGGCGGCCGCTTCCTCCCCCACGCCGTCGGCGAAGGGATTGCGGTGGTTCCAGGTCAGGGAGAGCGCTCTTAACCCGAGGCGGCAAAAGATATCGAGGAGCTCCACACTGCCCTCAAGGGGTTCGGCGCCTTCGAGGGCCAGCAGCGCTCCGATGCGGTCCCCCTCTTCTGCGGCAAGGAGATCTTCCTGCGTTTCGATGAGCTGCAGCGAGGGGCACGCATCAAGGGTGCGGTGAAAGCGGCCGATCATCCTTAAGGCGGCGTGCAGGGGGCGGCGCTCCGGCAGCGGTGCCGTGCAGACGGCAAAAAACTGCAGAGCGATCCGCCCCTCAATGAGCCGGGGCAGATCGAGATGGCTGCTGCGGTTGCGGCTGGTGAAGTCGTAGCCCTCTTCATCGAAGAGGGCGATGGTATCACAGTGACAGTCGGCAATTCTCAACTTCCGGACAGGCATATCTTTATCTTACTCCAAATACAAACAAAAAAACACCCTTAAACGAATGGTTTTAGGGTGTTCTGCTTAGTTAAAAATAAGAGCAATTAGCGGGGTTCAATGATTAACTTAATCGCCGTACGCTCCTCTCCGTCGATTTGGATGTCGGTAAAGGCGGGGATACAGATCAGATCGATGCCTCCTGGAGCGACGAACCCCCGTGCAATTGCCACCGCCTTCACTGCCTGGTTCAAGGCACCGGCGCCAATAGTTTGGATCTCGGCATTTCCTCGTTCACGCAACACTCCTGCCAGCGCACCGGCCACTGAATTGGGATTGGACTTTGCTGAAACTTTTAATATATCCATTTAACCAGCAGATACCTCCTTCAAGGGGTTTAGCTTAAAGTATACTTCGTGAGCAAAGTTGAAAATCCTGCCAGAATAATAAGAATCTTTTAATTCTTGGACGAAGAAGCTTTATTTGCTCATTTGAAAGGAGCTTTCCCTTTCTCCATATGTATATTCATTGAAGGGGGATGATGCCATAAAAAGATCGCCGCACCGGTTTGGCGGCGGGATCACTGATCGAAGATATAGACTTTTCCGGAATCGCGGAAGGCGGTGAGGCGGTTGCCCCGCCTTTGCGGATCCTTTCCGGGGGAGGAGAGCTCTCCGATAAAATCGTCTTCAGGCCAGCGGTGCTCGGCGGCGCTCCGCTTTTCCGCGGCGAGCTCTTCGGGAAAGAGGTCGCGCATGAGCGCCGTCAGCAGGCTGATGAGCTCATCGAGGAAAGAAACGCAGCCCAGGGTGAGCTGGAGCCGGGTCAGGCCGCTGTGGTTTTTATGGGATATTTTAAAGGGGCAGCGCTCTTGACAGCGGTTCAGATAGCAAAAGGTGGCCATGTTTTCCTGAAGATGCCGCTGCAGCGCCGCGTATTCCTCCGGGTTCAGCTCCCGCCGGATCATGTACGAGAGATGGCAGCTGCAAGAGGGCAGGTTCAGGGAAATCGTGTAGATCTCCGGGAAACGGAGCAGCAGATCGACGAGCATATGAACATGGTCTGATTCGGGCAAGGGATCCTGTAGCATTCTTTTACCTCCAAATCTGATTGATCCTATTCCATAGCTTATAATTGAAACCCTGCCTCTAAATAAAAAAAGTGCCGTCAGGGCACTTTTTTTACGGATCAATAATTAGCTTATTTGGCAT
>JAAZIG010000273.1 GCA_012510325.1 Bacillota bacterium | reverse complement strand
CGGCTCCGCCCTGGTCACCCTGCATTTCGGCTACCCCTTTTTGGTTTCGCTGCTGTGCGGTGCTCTGCTGGCCGCCATCTTCGGGGTGATCATCGGCCTGCCCACACTGCGGCTGAAAGGGGACTACCTCGCTATCGCCACGCTGGGCTTCGGGGAGATCGTCCGCATTGTCTTTCTCAACATCGAGCTCACCGGCGGACCGGTCGGTTTAAGGGGAATCCCCAAGAAGACAACCCTGCTGTGGGTGATCGTCATCGCCATTATTTCCGCTTTTGTTCTTTACCGGATCATCGAATCGAGGGTGGGCCGGGCCTTTATCGCCATCCGCGAAGATGAAACCGCCGCCGATTCGATGGGGATCAATTCGACCTACTACAAAACTCTTTGCTTTGGAGTGGGCGCTTTTTTTGCCGGGCTTGGCGGGGGCCTGCTGGCCCACTATATGCGCTACCTCCATCCGAACACCTTCAATTTTATGAAATCGATTGAACACCTCTGCATGGTTGTTCTGGGTGGCCTCGGCAACATGTGGGGCGCTTTTCTCGGCGCGACGATTTTGACAGTGACGCCGGAGCTGCTGCGCCCGGTGGCCGACCTGAGGCTGTTAATCTACGGAGCGGTCTTGGTCCTGATGATGCGGGTGAGGCCGCAGGGTCTTTTGGGACCAAGCCGGAGTGGCGGCTCCTCGGCGGTAAAGCGCCTTTACCAACAGCTCCGCTCTAAATTTTAGCGTCGCCAGCAACGCCCGGCAGACTACAGGAGGAAGCAAATTGCACGCAAAAACAATTTTAAAAGCTGCTGATATATGCCACAGCTTCGGCGGGTTGATGGCGCTGAAGGATATCGATTTTACGATCAACCCCCGGGAGATCGTCGGTCTCATCGGGCCCAATGGAGCGGGAAAAACAACCTTGTTCAACCTGTTCACCGGCCACTATTCCCCTACCAGAGGCGAGATCTTTTTTAAAGGGCGCAAAATCAGCGGTTTAAAACCGTACCAGATCACCCCGCTGGGGATCGCCCGCACTTTTCAGAATATCCGCATCTTCGGGCAAATGAGCGTCCTGGAAAATGTCCTCACCGGACAGCACTGCCGCACCAAAACCGGACTTTTCGGAGCGATCATCAGAACACCGGCCCACAGAAAAGAGGAGGCCGGAGCTCGCAACACCGCCCGGGAGATGCTTGACTTTGTCAGCCTGGAGGACAAAAAAGATGATTACGCCTCCAATCTCTCTTATGGAGAGAGGCGTCGCCTGGAGATAGCGCGAGCCCTGGCGGCCAATCCCACCCTGCTGCTGCTGGACGAGCCCGCTGCCGGGATGAACCCGCAGGAAACCGCGGCGCTGATCGATCTGATCCGGCGGATCCGGGACGAGATGGCCAAGACAATTCTGTTGATCGAGCATGATATGAAGGTAGTGATGGGCATATCCGAACGGGTCGCTGTGCTAAATTATGGCAAAATGATCGCCGAGGGCACCCCCGGGGAAGTGCAAAGAAACGAAGAAGTGATCAAAGCATACCTGGGTGAAAGCGCCTGAATCATCCCCTGAAGGGAGCCAGACAGTTGCTCAGAGTTGAGAATGTCTCCGCCGGTTACGGCAATATCAACGTCTTAAATCAGATCGACCTCGCCGTTAGCGAGGGCGAGATTGTCACCCTAATCGGCTCCAACGGAGTCGGCAAAAGCACCACCCTGCGGACCATCTCCGGCCTGATCCGACCGACAGAGGGGAACATCCGCTTCTGTGACCAGAATATCTCCCAGGTGTCTCCCCATAAGATCGTCGAGATGGGGATTTCCCACGTCCCCGAGGGGAGAAATGTCTTCCCCCGTCTGACTGTCAGGGAGAATCTGGAGATAGGCGCTTATACCCGCCGGGATCAGCATGAAATCCGGGAAGACTATAAAATGGTGATGGAGACATTCCCGCAGCTGGCCCAGCGGCAGCGGCAGACCGCCGGCACCTTAAGCGGCGGCGAGCAACAGATGCTGGCCATGGGCCGCGCCCTCATGTCGCGCCCGCGCTTGCTGCTTCTGGACGAACCCTCCATGGGTCTGGCGCCGCTGGTGGTCCTCGGTATTTTTGAGATCATCAAAGAGGTAAACCGCCAGGGAACCACCATTTTGCTCGTCGAGCAGAATGCCCAGGTCGCCCTGCAAACAGCCCACCGCGGCTACGTTATGGAGACAGGGCGGATTATCCTCAACGATTCCGCAAAAGCACTGCTCCAAAACGACCAGGTCCGCAAAGCATACCTCGGCGAATAACCCCCCCCCCCGGGACAAAAGGGACGTACCTTCCTGTCCCACCTAAGCCACTTCGCGGGACAAAGGGGACGTACCTTCCTGTCCCACTTTAATCGCTTCTGGGTCTGGTACCGGTTAATCCAAAAAATCCGACATCGGAGTGAGTCAAAGTCACCGCCCCGGT